>JAHEMS010000113.1 GCA_024643595.1 Bacteroidota bacterium | reverse complement strand
AGAAGGGATGAATACACGTTATCTGAAAACAGATAGCGCTCAGCAACTCATCATGGAAATTGATAATACATTCGAACTTAAGGAACTTCGCTACCATGAAAATAAAATTATGATTCAATCTTTATTGATGGAGAGTGGACCCGTCAATTTGCTTCATACCAAGGAAGTAAGAAGGATAATGGAACCAGTGAATACCACAAAGATTGGTAAGAGGAGATTTAGTATCGGTGTTGATTCACTGTTTCAGGGAAATAATTCACTACGGACACTACAGCAGAAACAAAATAACCTAGCTCAACGAAATGAACCTGCTACCGATAGTTCACAATTCGTCACACAGTCGACCAGTGTAAAAAGTGAGCATGGAGGTATCCGCCTATCGTTAAGTACAGTCGAAGTTGATTTAAAGGATTCGATCAAGCAGATTAAGGCAAAAGTGAACTCATTAACGTTCAATCAGGTGAATATAAAGAATAATAATTTAACTGCGCTGGTTGAAACGGGCTCATTCAATGATATAGTAATCAATTCAAATACGATGAAGAATCCACAGGAGTGGATGTATGAAAATTATCCAACTGCCGGGATTAACAATTTAAAAGCAAGAGTTGAAACGAACGGTAACTTAATACAGGTTAATCAACTCGACTATGATCCGGTTTTGATGAGAGGTAATATTAGTGGTTTTGAATTTCGGCCGCTAAAAAGCAAACAGGAAGTGCTGGATCAAAGCTATTACCAAACTAATTATATGCGCACTAAGGTGGATTCCGTATCCTTTGAGGAATTTAGTATTAAAGAGTTTTTGGAAGACACGGTGTTGCACTTGAAATCACTTTATGTGAGTTCTCCTACCTTGGAAATCCATCGGGATAAAACACATCCGTTTTTTTCTACGGATATTAAGTTGTTGCCCACCAATGCATTTAAAAATATCGGCCTAAAATTTAAAATAGATACTCTTCAGTTCAATGAAGGTAAAATCAGCTACACGGAAAAATCTAGAATTACTGAAAAAGAAGGAACCCTTCATTTTACGCAACTTCAAGGTACGGTTACTAACATAAAAAATATTGATTTACATGAAAACGATTCCTTGTACATTAATGCAAATACCCGATTTCTGGATTCTGCCAAAGTGGTTCTACGAGTCAAGGAATCTTACCAGGATACGCTGGGTGGATTTTTGTTGTCTACCAACGTAAGTCCTTTTAACACCTCAATTCTTAATAAAGCGCTTGTCCCGCTCGTGGCTGTGGAATTTCAATCCGGATATGTAGATACCCTGTTAATGCATGCAATTGGTAGAGAGTTTATTTCATTGGGGACCATGAAATTTTTATACCATGACTTAAAAGTCAAATTTCTGGACAAGAATGATACATCAAGACATTCGTTGAAGAATCAATTGTTAAAAATTGCGGCCAATACGTTTGTCATCAGAACTAAAAATACCAAGCGCCTGGGCACTGTTTATTATGAGCGCGACAGGAACCGGGCTGTCTTTCAGTATTGGGTAAAAATGATTTTAAGTGGAGCCACTACCAGTGTGGGGGCTAAATCCAATCGCAAGCAGGTGAAAAAATATATGAAAGATCTCGATCAAAGGAAACTTCCTTCCATTAAGAACGATTTTACTTTTTAATTTCATTTCAACCTTTTTTAACTATTACTTTGGCTTTAGCATAAACTATATTGAACTTATTATTTTGTACTCTTAACTGAACAAGCATTATGAGAAGGGCGGGATTTGAAATGACACCGTTTCAGCACTGTATGAATCCAATCATCTGTATTGGAATGTCAGATGGAAAATATACGGAAGAAGAATTGAAGGATTTGAAGTCAGCTTCAGCTAAACTGGCAACTTGGTTTCAACTCACCGAAGATCAGGCCTGGGCGGAATGTGAGTCGTTATATCTTTACATTCATCATGAGGTGACAAAGTTAGACCCCAGATTTATTTTTCTGAAAGTTCCAATTTCGTGTGCACTGATTCATAAAAACCTAAAAAGCGTTGAAGGAAGAAATTACGTAATCCGGTTTCTTGAAGATCAGGCTACTGCTGATGGCGTACTAACAGATGATGAAAGGCAACTGATCAGTATGTATTCAACCATTATTCTTGAAGGAGGAGAAAGAGCGGGTATCCATGTTTGAAAGGATAGCCCTTGTTCATTACCAGTTGGAATTCAATTTACATCGGTACAGAAGTATTAAAACAAATCATAGGATGGCCATGATGGTCGCTCTTTTATTTGTTCAATTACCGTGTTGTCCAGCGCCTTCAACAGTATTGACGGGTCGCTCTCGGTTCTGGTATTCGAGAGAACAATAAAACTGAATTTGTCATCGAGTCGATGTAAAATAGAGGAAGTTCCTGGCAGTGATCCATATTGGACCCAATCTTCTACGGAATTAAATGGGTTAATCGATAATGAAATAATATCGGGAACGTTCAGGTTTCCATCTACTCTAATCATGATCTTTGCTAAATCTTTTGCAGATGCTATCCATCCATCGTGAGCATCCATTCTTTTAATATTCAATGAGTAAGGACTTACCTCACGTTGGTAATACTTCACTTCATTAGGCGCCCTCTCACTTTCTGTGTTTCCTCCAATTTTAAGGTTCGTAACACCAAAGTCGTAAAATACAGAACGTGCGTAATTTTCATACGGCAAATAATTTAACTTTTCAATAATCCTTCCAAGGGTGCAGTAACCAAAGTTAAGATCATTATAGGTAGTGCCTGGTAAATAAGTCAACGGCCTGTTGATTAGTACATCGTTAATAATTTGAGCCTGGGTAAGATTATTTGACCCATACATGGGGTCATATGGCGCGTTGATCCATCCGGATTTATGTTCAAGTAGATGCCGCACCGTTAGCAAATCTTTGCCTGAGCCAGTTGGTGGACTACCAAAATCATTTCTTAAAATACTATTGGTTCCAAAGACTCTTTCATCCATTGAAATTTTTCCGTTTTGAATCAAATTCAACGTGGCGATATAAGTGATTAACCGGGAAACACCTGCTATCCGATACAAGTCACTGTTCCTTGCTTTTATATTTCCTTCTTTATCACTGAATCCAAAAGATTTAAGGTACACCAGTTTTTCGTTTCGGATAACAGCCACTGACAAGCCCGGTACATCGTATCGGTTCATGATTTGGGCGATTGAAATATCCAACTCATCCCAAGGACTTTCCGCCTCAAAGATGATTTCATTGCCATAGGACGTTCCGGCACTGTTGGTGGCATAAGCCCTCAGGTAATATTTAATTCCGGGAGTAAGACCTGTAATTGTACTTTCATAAGGCCCTGTTCCCGTTCCATCGGATGTCTTCGTTGAAAGTGATACGGTCGGATTGCTTTCCGTGCCCCAAACTACGCCACGGTTAATGATTGCCAACTCGCCATCGTTGGTAATTATTCCTCCACTATTAACAGAAGAAGCGGCAATATCACTGACAATGGTCGTGGTTAAGGTTGGTAAATTGGTTTCAGTCGTGAAGCTGATTTCGTTACCATATTCAGTGCCTTCTTGGTTAGTAGCGTAGGCGCGAACAAAATACGTGGTGCTCGGCAACAATCCTGTTAAACGGCTTGTGAATGACCCCGTTCCTTTACCGTCTGAAGTTTTTGTCGGTAACAAAACCGTGGGATTTCTCATCATGCTCCAGACTACGCCACGTGCTAAAATAGGGGATCCTCCATCGTTTGAAATATTACCACCACTCCAGGCAGAAGTTGACAAGACAGACGCGGCAACCTGTGTGGTCAATCGCGAAAGACCTGTTCCTTTATTCAAAGCAGGATCTTCTTTGCAGGAAATGATCCAAAATAAGGAGGATAATAGTAAAATAGAGGATCTGAATATAAATTTCATTTTCCCGGGGACAATGAATATTCAATATACGAAGTAGCGAGTTTTATAATACAACAGTCGGTCGGAGATTTTGTTATCAAAAGAAAAAATAGAACTATTTAATTTCTTAATAGGGGTTTTTAATCCTGAATAATGACCCCAAGCCATTTCCTTCACCCACTCCGTGTTGGCCTACCAGATAAATTTCGCCATTCTCCAGTTCGCGTATGCTATTGATATAATATTTTACTCCGGTAGAATCAGCAAACATTGAAGATTCTTCAATTTTATCTAACGATACCGGAATTAAATTTTTAAAGTCAGCATTGCTGGTGATAAACATATCGCCACTCCAGTCAGTGAGAACAACTTTGTTTTTGAACTCCGCATATTTATCTCCCTTATAAACAAAAGAACCTACTATTGCTTGTCCCCAGTCATGTGGCTTATGGTCATATTCAATGATAGGCAGGGTGTGTAGGCCAACCAATGAGTCAGGTGTTTGATTTTTTGAAAGAACACTGCCTTCATAAATTGGCCACCCATAATTTTTCCCTTTTTCAATAATATTAACTTCTTCTTTTAGCTGATCGCCGACATCACCGCAAATCAGAAACCCAGTTTCATGATCAAAGCTAAATCGATAAGGATTTCTTAATCCATAGGCCCAAATTTCAGGAGTCGGACCATTGATGAATGGATTATCCTTTGGTATGGTATAGGGTTGACCTTCATCAATATTGATCCGTAAAATGGAGCCATACATGCTGCTTAAATCTTGCGCATTGTCTTTTTTGTTATCGGGTTTTCCTTCACCCACTCCAATATAAAGCATACCATCTGGTCCGAACGCCAAAGTTCCGCCAATTACAAATAGGCCTTTAAAATTTAACTCCAGAATAATACGCTCGGAGGATGGATCAACCTGATCTATTGAATTCGTGTTCAGCCTGAATTCAGAAATTCTGACTTTAACTCCTTTATTTTCATTGGTAATTTTATGACTATAGAAGACAAACAGTCTCCCATTATTTTCAAAATCCGGATGAAATGTTAAGCCGAGTAATCCCAATTCCGTAAACTCGGGAAACAGGCGGTCAACACGATCGCTGATATCTAAAAATGGCTTATAGTTTTTGTCATTTCTTTTCAGTTTGAGAATTTTTCCCTCTTGTAATAAAATGTACATACTGCCTGAATGATCTCCGGCCTCAGTGATATCTACTGGGTTTTGCAGGCCACCAACAATTTCCTCCAGCTGAACATGTACCGTGTCCGAAACAGGAAAATCATTTTTTAAAGAAGTTTTATTATGGCAAGAGATAAAAAATGAAAATGAAATAATAATGATTGAGAACTTTGTGAGCGGCATGGTAGGGAACGGGTAAGATTTAATAAGCATTACGTCTGGTAATATACGACATAACTTTTGTAGAGATGACATGTACATGGGCAAATATGATCAGTGAAAATAGAGGTGAAATTCCCAATCAAAGTGCCTGGCAGGGAATAACTTGCAGCGAAGACCTTGAAATTTTGAGGACGATATAGTGATGATGATAAATATGAAGTAAATTAAAACGTGATTTGTTAAAATTTTTTTATGAAACTCTTCAGATATATTTTCTTATTGTGTTCACTAACAACTTTTGCTGACAACGGTTCGGATCTTTGGTTACAGTATAACCTGATTCGGGATCAGACTGTTCGCGAAAATTTAATCCGATCGTTTGATGTCATCGTGTTGGATTCCAAAACCTCGCGTGGGATGTTGGCAGCAACCGAATTACAAACTGCGCTGAAAGGTTTGATCGGAAAGAAATTATCTATTGTGCCATTTGATCAGAACAAAAATTTCAAGAATTCTATATTACTAACTGACCAATCAAAAGATTCAAAAATTGGAAGTGAAGGATTTCATATTTCAAGATCAGGAGTTAATAGTCGAATAGAAGCCAACCAGGATAGGGGACTTCTCTACGGAACTTATGCCTTTATTCGTCACTTGCAACTGATGGGAAGTCAGGCGTTCGATGTGATAGAGAATCCTAAAATAAAATTCAGGATGTTGAACCATTGGGATAATGCCAACGGAACTGTAGAACGGGGTTATGCCGGTTCGTCTATCTGGAAATGGTTTGAGCTTCCTTATCGCATGGATCCCAGGTACATTCAATATGCAAGAGCGAACGCATCAATTGGTATCAACGCAGTTTCCATCAACAATGTAAATGCAAGTTCACGTTTCTTAACGGCGGAATACCTGGAAAAAATAAAAGCTGTTGCGGATGTGTTGCGACCATATGGCATTCAAGTTTTTATCTCCGTTAATTTCCGATCGCCACGCACGTTGGGTGGATTGGAAACTTCCGATCCAATGGATCCTAGGGTGAGGAAATGGTGGAAAGACAAAACGGATGAGATCCATAGATACATTCCTGATTTTGGTGGCTTTTTAGTGAAGGCCAATTCAGAAGGAGAACCTGGGCCACAGGACTATGGCCGCACGCATGCCGATGGGGCCAACATGCTGGCGGAAGCTCTTCAGGGAAGAGATGGTATTGTAATCTGGCGCGCCTTTGTATATAATGCTGACCCTAACGGAGATCGCTTTAAGGAAGCCTATGAGCAATTCAAACCACTGGATGGAAAGTTTGATAAGAAGGTAATTGTTCAGGTAAAAAATGGTCCCATTGATTTCATGCCACGTGAACCGTTTCATCCCATGTTTGGAGGATTTTATAAAACACCATTAGCGATTGAATTTCAGATCACCCAGGAATACCTGGGGCACGCCACCCATATGGTTTATCTCGCTCCCATGTTTAAGGAATGCCTTGATGCGGATACGTATATGAAAGGAGCAGGATCAACCGTAAGTAAAATTATTGACGGCAGTTTAGTTGATCAGGAGATGTCCATGATGGCGGGTGTTGCCAACACAGGATCAGATGAAAACTTTACAGGCCATCCAATCGGCCAGGCCAATTGGTATGCGTTTGGTCGTCTGGCCTGGGATCATTCACTGACTTCAGAAGCTATTGCCAATGAATGGGTGCGCATGACCTTAACACAAAAGCCTGAAGTGGCTTCTAAGGTAACCGACATGTTGATGCAATCACATCCCACCTATGTGAAGTACACTTATCCATTAGGTTTGCACCATATGATGGGAGAGGGTCATCACTATGGTCCGCAACCTTGGCTGGAAAAAAGTGGAAGGCCTGACTGGACATCGGTCTATTACCATCGTGCCGCGGCTGATGGAATTGGGTTTGATCGCACCGGTGGAATGAGTAATGCGCTTTCGCTTTATGCACCTGAAGTTCAAGCTCAATGGAAAAATCCAGATGAATGCGATTTGAATTACCTGATGTGGTTTCATCATTTGCCCTGGAACTATAAACTAAGTACGGGTAATATCTTGTGGGATGAATTAATGCTGCGTTATTATTCCGGTGCGGAAGAGGTGCAAGGCTTTATTGAACAATGGGCATCCTTAAAATCCGAAATCGATCCGGAAATATTTGATAATGTGTTGGGGCGACTTCAAATTCAAAAAAAGAAGCGTTGTGGTGGAGAGATTCCTGCTATCTGTACTTTCGCGAATTTTCAAAACTCCCTCTGCCGCCAGGGCTTGTTGCACCAAAGAGAACACTGGATGATGTTAAAGAACTTGAGAAAATTTATCATTTACGATAAGGTTCAACAGATCGTGTCTAGCATCTTTAATTTATTCTCAGCCTCCAACGCAATCTGGTTTATGCCGATTTCTTTGGACTACTTAAACCAACGATCAAAGGCAGCAAAGTAATCCATCATTATAAAGTTCAACCCCAACTGGCTAACAGAATCACGGAGAGCACTATCCCAAGAATTCCAATAATGGTGCCTGCTATTGCCCATGCTTTCTTTTTACTCCATAAGCCAATAACACTTAAGATTATTCCGGGTATGATGAGAACGAATAAAGGTGGTATTGCGATTCCTAGCGTCATGGCGGTAAGTGAAGAAAAGAAACCTATCATAGCAAAAATGTTCTTTTTTTCATTTCCTGGTCTTTCGTTCTTTGGTTCATTTTGAGATAATTTTGATTCGCTTCTTATTTGTTTTAGTATGCTTTTCCTTTCTTCCTTTCCAACAGATATTAATTTGGTTGAATTAACATTTACCTGCTCAGTACCGAAGTCAACCGGAGAGTTTGAAGATGATGCCAATATCATTTCTTTAGGTAGCTCTTTAGTTGGTGATATTTCTTGAGTTTCTTCTTTCGTTGATATTGGTTCAGTTTCATGAAGGATGTGTTGATTAGCCACACCGTATGATTGATCATAATTTGGAAAGCTGGCCGTGTACTTAGGTGAACAGGAACTGATCGTTAGCACAACAGCTAATGACAGGAATAAAATTTTCATCGGTATTTATGGTTTGGTCAACTTTTCACCATCACCTTTTTCGGTAACGGAATTAAATGTACTCTTATTTAGCTCAAACCCAACTATAGATAATTAACTAGGCGGTTAACGCCAGGTTCGGCATTACTCCATACGTATAATTCATTTCAGAATCGAAAAGGAAATTCAGTATATTCGATTGGTTACTGTCCCCATGAAATTCCCTTTGTAACACATTAATACCTGAAAGCCATGCAAAATAAAAGACTATCTCGAGTGCTGAATGAAACCTTCTTCGCCTTATTACTTGTGGTATTGGTTTCCTGTAGTACACAAAAAGAAGAATCAGCGACAGCAGATTCCAGTATTTCTGGTTCCGTTTCCGGAGCCAATGGTCCTGAAGTCGGTGTATGGGTTATTGCCGAAACATTCGACCTTCCTACACGCTTTGCTAAAATTGTAGTCACTGACGATGAAGGAAAGTATGTTATCCCCGATCTCCCTGCTGCTAATTATAAAGTATGGGTACGTGGCTATGGGCTAGTTGACTCTCCAAAGAAAGAAGCAAAGCCTGGTGCACTATTAAATTTGGAATCGGTACAGGCACCCGATGCTGCTGCAGCGGCCCAATATTATCCCGCTGGTTATTGGTATTCATTATTGCATGTTCCGACCAAGGATAAATTTCCTGGCACTGGTCCGAAAGGCAATGGTATTTCACCGGATATAAAAACACAGGCTGACTATCTTAGAAGAATTAAATCGGGTACTTGCCTCGCCTGTCACCAGTTAGGCAGTAAGGGAACCCGGGAATTACAAGCTTCACTTGGTAAATTCGATAACTCTTTTGATGCCTGGGAGCGCAGACTTCAATCGGGACAAGCTGCACCATCCATGATTTCAGCTACCATGCAGATTG
>JAHEMS010000112.1 GCA_024643595.1 Bacteroidota bacterium | reverse complement strand
TGAGTTTTCAAATGTTATTCCCCCGGATGAATTGCCTTTAGTGATGACATTGAAAAATTGTTATCCCTATCATAAAACATTCTGGATCGTGAGCTTACAACATAAAAAGGAAAAAATTTCAGTGACCTCCTATCCCATCATTGGCAGAGAAAACAAGTTTTTAGGTGCTGTCGCTATTTTCTGGAAAGCAAAAGATTAAATGAAAATAAATCTATGGGGAGTAAGGGGTTCGATCCCAACCACCGGACCCGATACAAATCACTATGGAGGTCAGACGTCCAGTGTACTGGTGACAGAAGGAGAAAGTGTGATTTTACTGGATGCCGGTTCAGGAATCCAGGGATTTAATATAGAGCATCTTCCAAAAACGAACCGTATTGATGTTTTACTGACACACCTTCACATGGATCATATTCAGGGACTTGGTTTTTTTAAACCTTTTTTTTCTCCCAATACTGAAGTGCATCTTTGGGGACCAGCAAGTAACAGAAGTTTGCGCTCCCGACTCAGCCTCTATCTTTCGCCTCCGTTATTTCCAGTTGTATTACGTGAACTTCCCTGCAAATTAATCTTGCATGAAATCGGAAATTCGGATATTGAAATTGGTCCATTCAAAATTCATTCAACGTATGTAATTCATCCAGGACCAACATTGGGTTATCGGGTAGAAGGGAAAAAATCAGTATTTACCTATATCCCCGATCATGAACCGGCATTGGGCAAAAATGGAATGATCAAAAACAGTGACTGGACATCCGGTTTCGAATTGGCACAAGACACCGATCTACTTTATCATGACGGACAATATACGTCGGAAGAATATGCAACCCGAATAGGATGGGGACATTCCTGCCTTGACGATACGTTGGAATTTGCGTCTATTTCCAAGAGCAAACATTTAATAATTGGACATCATGACCCAAGTCACTCCGACTCACGATTAGATGAGCTAGCGCTTACACTGAATAAGAAATCACATCGCTTCAAGTATGAATTGGCCGTGCAGGGAAAGGAGTTTGAATTGAATTAGTACTTGAGAAATGATAACTGGTGATTTCTCAATCAGCACACCTTAAAAAAAGTTTTATTCTGCACTTCTTCATTTTGCGCCAGCATAGCTTCAATCTTCTTGGCTGTTTTGGTTATAGCCAGTCCGCCAAGTCCGGTGCAACGCAATGTGTTAGGGATGGCATCTCCTACTTTCTTCATAGTCTCGATTACTTCATCCAAAGGAATTAAATGATTGTAATCTGCCAGCGCCATGTTAGCACAAGAAATGGCAGTGGATGCAGCCATTACTTTTCTGTTCAGGCAGGGGGCTTCAACACGATCGGCGATCATGTCGCAAACCATTCCCAGGGAAGTCTGCAATGTCATGGAAGCAGCGGCCAGTGATTGTTCCAGGGTCCCGTTTTTTAATACAACAATTCCAGCAGCAGCCATACCAGATCCAGATCCGCACTCGGCCATGCATCCTCCCACTTCAGCCGCGAAGGTGGCATGGGCGGCTATAAACACACCAATGATTCCCGCTGCCAGCATAGCTTTCACCATATCATCCTGCGATAATTTCAGTGTAGTGGCAACACCAATGACCGCACCGGGTAAAGCACCACAAGAGCCTGCAGTAGGGGCCGCCACAATAACACCCATGGAGCTTTTTACTTCCATCATCGCAGAGGTGTACATGATCACGTTGTTAAGCACGTCACCCTCAACGAGGGTTTTGTTTTTCATTTGGCGATTAAAATTAACCGACTGAGGTCCCAGAATACGATCAGCATAAGAGGTGCCATTCAATCCGATTTCAATAGCGTTTTGCATGATCGAAACGATGTTGCGCATTTTCTCTAACACCTCTTCATGCGAAATATTTCCCCGTGCACTTTCGTAATGAATGGCTAATTCCCAAAGGGAAAGATTTTTATCCTGATTGTATTCCAGCATTTCATTGCCGGTGATGAATGGCACGGTCATATTCCTGCGGGCTAGCACAGGAAGAACGGGTTTTAATTTTTTGATAAATAAAACTTCGTCGAAGGACAATAGATCTTCAAGAAGGTCATCCGCCAGAAACTGATTCGATTTCACTTCAATGAATACATATTCACCTTGATGTATGTTGATTTCGTCAGCGACTGTTTTCGTCAGGAAGTCAACCACAGGCTGGGGTGATTTCACATAGATCAGGGTCTCATAAAAATCGCCCGCCATACTGATAGTTGCCCCATCAATTTCAATGACCTGTATCATACCACCCCCGGTAGAGAGTGCGGTTAGTTTTCGTGTTTCGGAATTATTCTTTAATGTTATTTTATAGGTGTTGGGATGTGTAGCACCGATCGGGTGGATGTCAATCTTGATTTTCATTCCGGCCAAATCCACCGCTTGCAAATAGCTGGGAAGGCGTTCATCGTAAGCTTCCCATCCAAGAAAACCACCGAATAAACCCATATCGGAACCTTGACCTTTGTGGGTGGTGGCAAGGGAACCATTCGGGTCAAATTCGATAAGTACTTCATCAATTTGTTCATCCATCAAGTCGCGGCACAATCTTCCGATGCGCAACGAAGCAGCGCAATGTGAGCTGGAGGGTCCACGCATGACGGGACCGATCACGTCATTGAAAATACTGGGATAACTTTCCATCTGTATAATAATTGATATGGGGATGACTAAGGTAATCAATTTATGCTATACTTTGTGAGGTAATGAAATGATTGAATGATGATTACAATAATTTGGATAGTATTCGTGATCCTTGCGGTATGGATTGGTGTGGTGTTGTTTCTTGATTACTTGAAACATCGGCATGCTCTTGAAAACAACAGTTGGACAAAAACGGGGCTTATTGGTTTTATCGGCAATTTCTTTGACACACTCGGCATTGGATCGTTCGCTATAGAAACGGCCCTATTCAAATTTACCAGGCAATCAGAGGATCGTCTGATTCCAGGAACACTTAATGTTGCGAATGCCATCCCCACCGTTGTTCAGGCAATCATTTTTATTCAAATAGTGGAAGTAGAACCCTGGACGCTAATATTGATGCTGGTATCTTCTGGGATAGGCGCAGTATTGGGTGCTGGAATTGTTTCCAGATTACCTGAGAAGAAAATCAGGCTGACCATGGGCGTTGCTCTATTAATTACGGCTGGTTTTATGGTCGCCACTAAATTGAATTGGATAGAAGGTGGTGGTGAAGCGATTGGCCTTGAAGACAGTAAGCTTATATTGGCAGTTGCTGTAAACTTTGTGCTTGGTGCCCTGATGACCGCGGGTATTGGACTTTATGCTCCGTGTATGGCTTTGGTGTTTGCCTTGGGAATGTCTCCTAAAGTAGCCTTTCCGATTATGATGGGCTCCTGTGCCGTACTGATGCCGATGGCTTCATGGAAATTTGTCAAAGAAGGCGCTTACAACAGAAGAGCGTCGCTTGCAATCGCGGTAACCGGAGTCTTCGCGGTATTGATTGCCGCATTTGTTGTGAAGTCTCTACCCATGGATATTCTTCGTTGGGTGGTGATTGGGGTAATTATATATACATCCGTAATTATGCTGCGTGCAGCTTTGAAACCCACAAATATTGTATAGGGGAAGTTGGCATAATTTTCGTCATAGAAATAACTTTTGCATTAATTAAATATTATGAAGACAGAAAATAACAGGCGTAAATTCATTAAGATTTCTTTAACAACAGCAGCAGGGCTGGCCGTATCGAACATATCCGACAGCCATGGCGCATTTCCCATTTTAAAAAAGCCGGTTGAAGCATTCAACATAAATTCCAAGGCAAAAGCATCAATTCGCTTTTCTGTTATTGGACTTAATCACGGTCATATCTACAGCCAGGTGGAGGCGGTTATTCGTGGTGGTGGTGAATTGGTTGGCGTTTATGCGAAGGAAACTGATCTCGCTGCTGCATTCACCAAGCGATATCCACAAGCAAAGTTAGCACGCAGTGAAAAGGAAATATTGGAAGATAATTCAATTCAGTTAATTGTTAGCGCATCGATTCCCATCGATAGAGCGCCCGTTGGTATTCAGGCGATGAAACACGGCAAAGATTTTATGGTGGATAAGCCTGGCATTATTACTCTTGAGCAACTCGCGGAAGCAAGAAAGGTGCAGAAAGAAACAAAGAAAATTTATTCGATCATGTATAGCGAACGGTTGGAAAACAGAGCAACCGTAAAAGCAGGCGAATTAGTAAAAGCGGGTGCCATTGGTCAGGTTGTTCAAACCATTGGCATGGGGCCACACCGCATGAATATTAAAACTCGCCCTGAATGGTTTTTTGATAAAGCAAAATACGGAGGGATCATTTGCGATATTGGAGCGCATCAATTCGATCAGTTCTTATTTTTTACCGGATCTACACAGGCTGAGGTGGTCTCATCACAAGTAGGCAATGTGCACTATCCGCAATATCCAAAGTTTGAAGATTTTGGGGATGCCATGGTTCGTGGTAACGGTGGCGCGGGCTACGTTCGCGTTGACTGGTTTACTCCTGATGGGCTGGCTACCTGGGGTGATGGTCGACTGACCATACTCGGTACGGATGGCTACTTTGAAATACGTAAGAATATAGACATTGACGGACGTAAAGGAGGCAGTCATCTTTTCTTGGTTGATCATAAGGAGACAAAATATATAGATTGTTCCGATCAACCTTTACCCTACGGTGAACAACTGGTGAATGATGTCGTAAACAGAACCGAGTCCGCGATGTCACAAGAACATTGTTTCCTCGCCACTGAATTGGCACTAAAGGCACAGCAAAAAGCGGAAAAGTTGGTGATCAAGAAATAGACATCGACTACTTTAGCGATTGCAGCTATTTATTTGAAGTGCTTTATGCAATTCACTGGTGATTAAAATTTCATAGTAATCATCATGTTAATTCAGCATGGTTGCTGCAAAGTTTTTCTGTTGATCTTCTTTCATCACATCACGTATCCGGTTGAATAGTTAATCGCCTATTTGTTTATTAATTTCGGAATTAGTGTCTTTACGCTGATGACTAGTGGGGTCTTTCATATCATTCTATTTGACTGGGCGGGTTATTCCAACTAAATTTATACAGATCAACCCTCATGGTCGATTTAATTAACCCATATGCCTGATGAAAAACAGTTATATCAATCGTAGAGGATTCATAAAAGGAGCAACCGCATCGCTGGCCCTTTCATCGTTGGATCTTTATGGTATGAACGATTACATATCCCAAAAAACATATAAGGTTGCGTTGATTGGAACAGGATGGTATGGTAAGAATGATTTATTTCGACTGATACAGGTAGCGCCGGTAGAAGTGATCGCGCTGTGTGACGTTGATAAAAACATGCTTAACGCGGCTGCCGCTTTGGTAAAGCAGCGACAGCAGTCAGGCAAGATGCCACGACTCTATACTGATTACAAAAAATTGCTCACTGAAAATAAACCTGATATTGTATTGATTGGTACTCCGGATCATTGGCATGCCTTGCAAATGATTGATGCCGTGAAATCGGGCGCACATGTTTATGTTCAAAAACCAATTAGCGTTGATGTTATGGAAGGTGAAGCCATGGTGGCTGCCGCCCGAAAATATAATCGGGTGGTGCAAGTAGGTACACAGCGTAAAAGTACGCCACACCTGATCGACGCGAAGAAAAATATTGTTGAGGCTGGTCTGCTGGGAAAAATATCACATGTTGAAATGTGCTGTTACTTCCCGATGCGTGCCAATGGTAATCCTCCTGTGGAGACTGTCCCGGATTATTTTGATTATGAGATGTGGACGGGCCCGGCACCCTTACGTCCTTATGATGGATTACCTCACCTCAGGTGGTGGCGCACATTTATGGAATACGGTAATGGCATCATGGGCGACATGTGTGTGCACATGTTTGACACGGTACGCTGGATGCTTAAGCTTGGCTGGCCAAAACGAATATCCTCAACAGGTGGTATTTATGTGCAGAAAGAGGGTAAGTCTACTATTGCGGATACACAGTCTGCAATTTTTGAATATGATCAACTCAACTGTGTTTGGCAACATCGTTCATGGGGCACACCAAACAATCCGGAATATCCCTGGTCATTCACGTTGTATGGTGACAAAGGCACACTGTGGGCCAGCACCATGAAATATGATTTTATTCCTTTAGATGCGAAGAACGAAAAGCCAATTCATAAAGATGTTGTTTACGAGAAAGAAAAATATCCAGAAGACGTAACCGAAGATCATATTGAATTGAATGCCGCGCCAGCCACCAGATTGCATATGCTCGACTTCCTCAAAGCAATTGAAGAAAATGGGCGTCCGGTTGCTGACATCGAAGAAGGACATATTTCAACAGCGAGTTGCATCCTGGCAAATATGTCAATGAAGACAGGCCGGCCATTAGTTTATGATCCTGTCAAAAGGCAAATTGTGGGTGATGAGGAAGCCAATAATTTATTACAACGTACCTACCGTCAACCATGGGTTCATCCGCATCCGGACAAGATTTAATTTGCAGAAGAGTTTAATGACGACCAGACAACTGATTATTTATTTTTCAATGACCATTCACTTTGCGATGGTGGCATGCACCAGCCATACTGACCAAGGACCGTCACCGGCACAAACGCCAGCGGAGGAGCAAACTTCGTTTCAGATTTCTCCTGGTCTGAAAATTGAACTTGTCGCTGCCGAACCTATGATTCAGGATCCTGTCGTGATCACGTTTGATGAAGATGGAAGACTTTGGGTAGTGGAGATGCGTGGCTTTATGCCCGACATTGAAGGGAATGGTGAAAAAGATAAAACGGGAAGAATTTCCATTCTTGAAGATAAAGATGGTGATGGGCAAATGGAAACGCATACTATCTATCTGGATAGTCTTATCATGCCGAGGGCGTTAGCGCTTGTTAAAGGAGGTGCCCTGGTGGCCGAGAATGAAGCGTTGTGGCTGACTCAAGATGTTGATGGTGATTTACGTGCCGATACAAAAATATTAATAGACTCTGCTTATGCTGGCGGAGCACTACCCGAACATTCAGGCAATGGGCTTTGGCGTGGTATAGACAATTGGTATTATAACGTGAAGTCACGTTTACGCTATCATTTGGTCAATGGTGAATGGAAGCGGGATAGCACTGAATTCCGTGGACAATGGGGCCTGAGTCACGATGATGAAGGAAGGCTTATCTACAATTACAATTGGTCACAACTTCATGCTGACCTTGTACCTCCTGATTATTTTTCCGGAAACAAAAATCACACGACAACAACAGGCATAGATCACGGCCTCACCACCGATAGAAGAATTTACCCGATTCGATCCAACCTTGCGGTTAATCGTGGATACGTTCCGGGTACACTGGATGAAGAAAGTCGCTTAATTGAATTCACGGCAGCATGCGCACCTTATTACTATCGGGGCACGACATTACCTGATGATTATTATGGTAACGCGTTTGTATGCGAGCCTTCAGGAAATCTGATCAAGCGAAATGTTACGAAAGAAAATGGGGTTTATATTTCTGCCCATGATCCTTCACCTGGAATCGAATTTTTAGCTTCAACGGATGAACGTTTCAGACCCGTCTTTTTAACCTCAGGACCCGACGGTGCGCTATACATTGCGGACATGTACAGAGGCCTCATTCAACATGGAGCTTACATCACTCCCTATCTAAAGGAAACCACACTTTCACGAAAACTGGATAAGCCTGTGCATTGCGGAAGAATTTGGCGCATCGTACCGACAACCTGGAAACCATCAAAGCCTGATAGGTTGTCGGCTGCTTCCATTGAGGCGTTGATAACGAATTTGTCGCATTCCAATGGATGGACACGCGATGTAACCCAGCGCCTGCTGATCGAAAGAAATGATCCGGGCTCCATTCCGCTTTTAAAGGAGGCCGCTTTGAATAATAAAAATTACTTAAGTCGTTTTCATTCGCTATGGACATTGGAAGGATTGAAAGCACATAATCCTGATTTTCTTTTCCGGACCTTACAGGATTCTAATGTGCTAATCCGGATAACTTCCTTACGACTTCTCGAACCATTTGCAATGGCTGATGAAAAAGTCAGGCTAAAACTGCAACAGGAACTTCCCCGGATGTTTGAACACGCAACATCAAAAGAAATATTGCAGATGGCACTTACAGCAAGGGTCTTGAACCAAGTGGCCGCCATCAAGTTGTTATCCCAAATCACGGATCGCTATGATACCTCAGCGCTCATACGAGATGCTGTATTAAGCAGTCTTCAGGATAATGAATTTTCTTTCCTGCAAAACCAGCAAACCAATCCGGAATGGAAAATTTATAAACCATCACGCGAGATTCTAACAGAGATGCTCACGGTGGCTATAATCCGCAAACGAAACCCGGAGGAACTTTCCGTTTTATTGAATCAATTGGACGAACGCCACGCATCTTGGCAGTCAAATGTAATATTGAATGCAATGACTATTCAGGGAAATAAATCTGGCGTGAAGCCGATTAAACTTACTGCGCCACCAAAAGTCATAACCAATACCAATCCCATAATTGATTCTTTAGAATTTGAAATTCTTTCTTCCATGTTTGAATGGCCCGGTCACCTGGCGAAATCACCTGCCATTATGAAATCGACTGGCCTCACAGAAGATCAATTGCGTCAGGTAGCACTAGGCAGACAGCATTATCTAACCACTTGTGCGGGCTGTCATGGAACAGATGGTGAAGGGTTAACCCGGTTTGCGCCAACACTCGTTGGATCAGATTGGGTGGTGGGTGACGAAAGAAGACTTACGCTCATTGTTCTTCATGGAATGGAGGGACTTATTCAGGTCAATGGAAAAAGTTATGATGTGCCTGAAATACTTCCGGTCATGCCGGCACACACACCCTTGGACGATGAGAAAATAACCAACATTATCATGTATATTCGAAATGCCTGGGGCAATCAGGCTGGTCCTATCAATAGAAGAACCGTGGGTCTTATCCGCAATCGGGCACAGGGGCGTGTACAACCATGGACAGTCAGTGAACTGGAAAAATATGTTGGGCAAATGGAAGTTCAGAAATAACTTAATGTAGTCGATATGCAAAGAAGGGAATTTATTGCAAGTACGGTATTGGGAACACTTTCCATGTCATTCGGCAAACTACCTGCGTTGGTCAATGAAACCAGGATGGGAATAGTTGTTCATTCCTATGCCAGTCGT
>JAHEMS010000111.1 GCA_024643595.1 Bacteroidota bacterium | reverse complement strand
GCCTATATCGATTTTTCAATTCCCTGGAATTTAAGGATAAGCTATAACGTAGATCTCCAGCATGGAGCGAATACCTCACCTACCATTACCCAAACCATGCGCTTCAATGGGGATATATCGCTGTCTGAAAAATGGAAAGTGGTTTATAATTCAGGGTATGATTTTCAAAACAAAGCATTCACGCAAACGCAGATCAGTATCAATCGTGATTTACATTGTTGGCAAATGAGTCTAAGTTGGACTCCTTTTGGTCGATATCAATCATACAATTTTTCAATTGGTATTAAATCAAGCATGCTGAAAGATCTGAAACTAGATCGTCAACGAAATTTCTTCGATAACTAACACCTTATTTCAACCATCCCTCTATTTCCTGCAGTGTCGGATTTTGCACACTATCCAACTTTAATTTCTTACGCATCCCCGGAATGTCATTGAAAAGTTTAGTGGCTTTGATATCTTTCAACTGAGCAATGGATTGTATTCCTAACTTTTGAAGAATTGGAATTAACTCGGTCCGCACGCCAATGGATTCAAAATTATCATCAGCTGCAACCTCCGCTTTATTCTCAGGCTTCATTTGTGGGAAGAAGATGACATCCTGGATTGAAGGAGAATTAGTCATGATCATAGAAAGACGATCGATGCCGATCCCCAGCCCCGCTGTTGGAGGCATGCCATATTCCAGTGACCGTAAAAAGTCTTCATCCAACGTCATGGCCTCTTCGTCTCCACGCTTCCCAAGTTCAAGTTGTTCTTCAAAACGTTCACGTTGATCGATGGGATCATTCAACTCTGAAAATGCATTACAAATTTCCTTGCGATTACAAATGGCTTCAAAGCGCTCTACCAATCCCGGGCGACTGCGATGCTTCTTTGCCAGTGGAGACATTTCCAGTGGATAATCGGTAATAAATGTCGGCTGTATCAAATTAGGTTCACATTTCTCACCAAAAATCTGATCGATCAGTTTTCCTTTACCCATGGTTTCATCCATTGGAACATGAAGCTGCCTGCAAGTATCGCGTAAAGCGTTTTCATCCATTTCGGAAATATCAATTCCGGTAAAGTGCTCAATGGCTTCATACATGGTAAACCGCTTCCATGGACGTTTGAAGTCAATGAGATTTTCGCCCACTTTCACTTCCGTTTTTCCATGGAGATCAATGGCGGCTTTTTCAATCATCTCTTCAACCAGGTTCATCATCCAGTAGTAATCTTTATACGCTACATACAATTCTACCTGAGTAAACTCTGGATTATGGTATCGCGACATTCCTTCATTACGAAAGTCTTTGGAAAATTCATACACACCACTAAAGCCACCAACTATCAAACGTTTCAGATAAAGCTCATTGGCGATGCGCAAGTAAAGCGTCATATCCAACGTGTTATGATGTGTTTTAAAAGGTCGTGCGGCAGCGCCACCGTAGAGTGGCTGCAAAATTGGCGTCTCCACTTCAAGATAACCCTTGTCATTCAGGTACTGCCGCATCGAATTCACCATTCTGGTGCGCTTGACAAAGGCATCGCGCACCTGTGGATTAACCACCAGATCAACATAACGCATGCGGTACCGTTGCTCTGGGTCTGTGAAAGCATCATGCAACGTAACATTACCCTGTTCGTCCTTTGTTTCTTTGACAATGGGAAGTGGTTTGAGAGACTTTGATAGGATTTTAAAACTAGTAACGTGAATGGATATCTCACCGGTTTGTGTGGTAAACACATACCCTTTCACACCAATGATATCACCAATATCGACGAGTTTTTTAAATACCGTATTATAAAGCGTTTTGTCTTCATCAGGACAAAGGTCATCTCTTCGGAAATATAATTGGATGCGTCCAGTTTCATCCTGTAATTCGGCAAATGATGCATTGCCCATTATTCTGCGTGACATGATCCGACCAGCGATGGATACATCTTTGTATTCTATCTTCTGATTTGGATAATGTTCATGGATATCCGCTGCCGAGGCATTGATTTCAAATAATTCAGCTGGATAAGGGTTAATACCCAGTTTCACCAATTCCTGTAAACTTTGTCTACGAATGATCTCCTGTTCGCTCAATTGCATGATTTAGGCGCTTTAATAATAATTGAGGGGCAAAAATAATCAATAATTAATGGACAATTGACAATGAGTTATTGACAATCACTTTGGAAGTTTGTCCAGCAGAAATTTTATTTTTTTCCGTTTTTTCTACGGGATAGTTCTTTTCGGATCATGGTCAATTCACGACTACTTTGACCAGCAACGGAAGTGTTTTCAGCCGCCCGGCGAATAAGATAAGGCATGACCAATTCAAGCGGGCCGTATGGAACGTATTTGACTACGTTATAACCAGCCTTGGCCAGATTAAATGAAATATTATCGCTCATGCCTAACAGTTGAGCAAACCATACCCGCGGATCATTCGGATTCATGCTATGTTTTTGCATCAATACCGTCAGGAATTGATTACTGTATTCATTATGAGAACCACACATCAAACTAACCCGTTGCTTATTATCGATACAAAAAGCCAGACCCTTATTAAACGAATCGTCAGTTGCTTGTTTGTTCGGATGTATGGGGTTCGGGTAACTCATTTTTTCAGCTCGTTCAGCTTCTTTCTCCATGTATGCGCCACGTACCATTTTGACACCTAAGAAGTAATTATGCATAGCGGCATTATGGAATGCGTTTCGAAGGTTATCCAACATGTCTTTTCGATACATCTGATAAGTATTGAAAACAATAGCTCGTTCCTGATTGAATTTCTTCATCATTTCATACGCTAATTCATCAATTGGATTTTGAATCCAACTGTCCTCGGCATCAATCATCACCGGTACGTTATAAGAATGTGCCTTTATACATATTTTTTCAACACGATCGTGAAAATGCTGAACAGCCTCTTGTTCCAGATCCGATAAGGGTTCCTTTGCCTGAACTTTCGTTAAGAGATCGATCGAAACCAAACCGGTAGACTTGAATACAGTAAATGGTATATCCGGATTACCATTGGCTTTTTCGATGGTTTTTAAGATTTCATCTGTAGTTCTGTCAAAGCCTTCTTCAGTATGCGCTCCCTCTGCAGAAAAATCAAGAATAGTGCCTACATGGAAACGACTCAGCGCTTTGATCGTTCGTTCACTTTGATCAATGTTTTCACCACCGCAGAAATGTTCAAACACCGTGTACTTGATCAAACTCTTTACTGGAAGACGCAATGCGAGGCTTACTTTAGCAAGGCCCGTTGCAATCGTAGAAATCCAGGGGTTGTTCACCACAGAAAAAATGAAATTCGCCTTTTTGAGGTCCTTATCACTTTTATAGGAAAATGCTACTTGTGTATCGTCAAAATGGACATTCGGCTGTATTTGCATAGCGGTAGATTTGCGGCACAAATATAAGCTTGCCAAGGATTATAAAAACGACTGTTCGTAAGATCATTAAGAATGTTTATACATGCCCTTATTATTGACCAATTATTGGTTTATTTTGCCAAAATCGTTTTCATTTTTCTGAATAAATCATGCCTTCTTCACATATTTCAATCCAAAATAATCCAACTTTTCTGTTAGATGATTTTTTGTCCGGCAAAGATTATTCATCAATTACCGTACTTACCGACAGCAATACCCATATTCTTTGTTACCCGTTAATACAAACAAATCTCCCAGATCATTCTGTCATAAACATAGCCGCCGGAGAGGAAAATAAGAACCTGGAATCCTGTAAACTAATCTGGGAAAAATTAACTGAACGACAGCTTGATCGACATTCTCTGATGGTCATTCTGGGTGGAGGTGTGCTTGGGGATATGGGGGGCTTTTGTGCTGCAACGTTTAAGCGTGGAATTGATTTTATCCTTATGCCAACTACATTGCTTTCACAGGTGGATGCCAGCGTTGGTGGAAAACTGGGAATCGATTTTCAAAACTTTAAAAATCACATTGGGGTATTCTGCCAACCTACCGCAACTCTTATTTGCCCGGCTTTTTTGACTTCGTTACCGGAAAGGGAGTTACGGTCAGGTTTTGCAGAAATCATAAAGCATTGCCTGATCTCGGATAAGAACATGTGGGATGTAATCCGCAAGCGTTCCCTAAATCAGCAAAACTGGAATGAACTGATCACCCATTCTGTTGCATTTAAAAAACACGTGATTGAAGCTGACCCCAGGGAAAAGGGCCTGAGGAAAATTCTCAACTTTGGTCACACCATAGGTCACGCTGTAGAAAGTTACTTTCTTGATTCAGATAACCGGCTATTCCATGGTGAAGCTATATCGGTTGGCATGATTACAGAGTCGTATATCGCCCATCAAAAGAACTTGTTGTCGAGCATAGCATTAAATGAAATCAAAGATTATCTGAAACAGATTTATCCTAAAGTCGCTTTACCTGATACTTACGAACAGATTATGAAACTGGTACTTCAGGATAAGAAAAATAAAAGTAATAAGATATTAATGGCATTGACCGAAGGGATTGGTCATGCCCGTTGGGATGTAGAAGTCAGCCCAGGAGAAATTGAGGAAGCGTTGAAATATTATCAATCGATTTAAACATAATTCATCTCTGATTCTTCTTCCGAACCAGCCTTTTCTTTTCTTAGTGCTTGCTTAATGTCACTGGCCTTTTTGCTAACAAACTCTTTGGTTTTCAACTTTCGATCGCCAGTGAGCAACCAGGCTGCAAGCAGGGTCCCGCCGGCTAAGCCCAACCCGATAATGATTTTTTTAGATGTTTTCATATTGTACACAACTACAAAATTGACGAAAATGTTTCAAACTGTTTTAAAATATCATGGTAATAAAACTACATTTAACTTTTACTTAACATAGCCCAGTGACTTCAAATATCTTTATCAACAAAGCTACTAGCCTCTCTGGTTCTGTAACAAAATTATCCTCCTCCAAGAGCATTAGTAACCGGGCATTGATATTAAAATTTCTGAGTGGCAACCAATCAGTTGTTAGTAATTTATCTGATGCCCGGGATACACAACTTATGCTTAAGTTGATTGATAGTCCAGATAAAATAATTGATGTGATGGATGCTGGTACTACCATGCGATTTCTAACAGCTTACTTCGCGGTTTCCGGAAAGAATAAAATTATTACTGGTACTGCGCGCATGAAAGAACGCCCCATCGGTATTCTGGTGGAAGCGTTGCAAAGCCTTGGAGCAACGATTGATTATCTTGAATCGGAGGGCTTCCCTCCCCTGGAACTCAAAGGCTTTTCAAAGCAGTTAACTAAAACGATTGAAATTCCTGGAAACGTAAGCAGCCAGTATATTTCCGCGATGATGATGATCGCTCCAACCCTTCCTTTGGGATTGACCCTTTCCCTTACCGGCAAAATCGGAAGCGCTCCATACATTCAAATGACTGCCTCCCTGATGAAAGAATTTGGTGTGCAAGTTCATCTTGATTTCGAAGCCCAACTTATTGAAGTTCCATCACAGCCTTACCTGCCTGCGCATGTTACCGTGGAAGCAGACTGGTCGGCAATCAGCTATTGGTATGGTTTTGCCGCCCTGGCACAAACTGCCCACATCACCTTGCCTAATGTATCAGTAAGATCCTTACAGGGCGACAGGGTGATTGCGGATATAATGGAATGGCTGGGTGTAAAATCCACCTTTGTCAATAACTCACTGATATTGACAAAAAAGAATCATTTTAATTCCATTACCTGGAATTTTAAAGATTGCCCCGATTTAGCACAAACTGTTTTACCCGTATGTGCAGCCAAAGGAATCCGAGGAGAATTCACTGGCTTGGAAAGTTTACGAATCAAGGAAACTGATCGTATCGCCGCACTGCAAAGTGAGCTGGGAAAAATCGATGCAATGCTAACTGAACCCGAAACAGGAAAATGGATTCTAACGCCAGGAAAAATTTCTGGTGAACCCATTACCATCGAAACCTATCACGATCATCGGATGGCGATGGGACTGGCGCCATGGGCAACGCAAACCAATCTAGTAATTAACGATCCTTCAGTGGTCAATAAATCCTATCCGGGGTTTTGGGAAGACATGACAACAATAGGATTTGAAATTGCTAAAAATCAAAATTAAACGGCAGACCCAAAGACTTGAAGTCAGTTAATCTGCAGTTTAATATCGACCAAAGGTTCCTACTTTATATACCTAAAATCATGCCCGGGCTTTACTTGTAAAAGCACCTCATAAATCAGGTTGATGACATTCTCTACATCTTCTTTATGAACCGTTTCCACCGTGGTGTGCATATATTTCAAGGGAAGTGAAATCAAACCGGATGCGACACCCTCTGCAGAGTAGGCAAATGAATCTGTATCAGTACCGGTTGATCGTGATACGGCCTGGCGCTGAAATGGAATTTTCTTCTTTTGTGCAACCTCGATGAGCATTTTCAAAACATTATTTTGCACCGCAGGGCCATAACATAATACAGGACCATTGCCACATTTCATATTTCCACTCTCTTTTTTGTTATACATTGGAGACTGTGTATCGTGAGTAACGTCTGTGCAGATTGCAAGATCGGGTTTTAATCTTCTTGAAATCATTTCAGCACCTCTCAATCCAATTTCTTCCTGTACTGCATTCACAATATATAATCCAAAAGGCAACTTCTTTTTCTTTTCATGAAGTCTGCGTGCTACCTCCGCAATCATATAACCACCCATACGGTTATCTAAGGCACGTCCAGTGAAATAATTCTTGTTCAATTCTATCAACTCATCCTGAAACACGGCTACAGAACCCACGTGCACGCCCATGGCTTCCACTTCTTTCTTTGACTCAGCACCAATGTCAATAAAAATATTTTTTAAAGACGGTGTTTCCTCCTTCGCAGCATCGCGTACATGAATGGCTGGCCAGCCAAACACTCCCTTCACAACTCCTTTGTCACCATAAATATTTACACGCATCGAAGGGGCTATCTGATGATCCGATCCCCCATTTCTACGAACATAGATATAACCCTCTTCGGTTATGTAATTAACAAACCAGGAAATTTCATCCGCATGAGCTTCAATTACAACTTTATATTTCGCCTTAGGATTGATGATACCAACAGCTGTCCCATAAACATCCACCATATAATCATTAATATACGGTTTGATGTAATCCAACCAGATTTGCTGGCCAGATGCTTCAAAGCCAGTTGGAGATGAATTATTCAAATAATCAAAAAGAAATTTTTTACTTATTTTGTCCATATCGATAGAAATTTATTACAAAAACAAATCTATTAAATAGAAACGCTACTACCTATTTCTCCAACTCCTCAAAATCAATATCCATCACGGCAAATTTCTGCCAACCCATAAAGTCGTAATGCCACCATTCAGAGGCATTTACTTTAAATCCATATTTTTCCATAGCATCTATCAATGTTTTGCGATTTTTACGAATCACTGGATCTGCAACCGGTGTGGTGGGCCACGCCTCTTTCTTGAATGAATCATATTCAGTTGGCATTGTCAATTCTTTGCTCGTTTTCAATTCGACAATAGTTAAGTCCAGCGCGCATCCCCGGTTATGGCGTGAACCTTTATATGGCGATGCCACATACGTAGTGTCATGATAAGTTTCGTAGAACATAACCGTTGCCGAATAAGGCCGATACCCATCAAATATCTTGAGTCCCAATCCTTGCTCCTTTAAATCTGCCTGAATTTTCATTAATGCTTCCGCTACGGGCTTGCGGGCGTAAGCACGCGCCAGGTTATAAATTTTCTTACCGGTAAAATTATTTGTTGTCGCATAGCGTATCTCGAGCAGGAGCCCTGGAATAAACTTTTCCAAATTCACTAATTCGTTTTCCGGGTTGGTGGAAATGCTTCTTTTATACTCCTCCACCTTCATGGGGGAAATACCGTATTTATTCTGCGCAACGAGATTCAGGGACCATAGGCATAAGAGTATCAGAAAGGTAGTCTTCATGGTAAGTAAATTGATTCTCATAAAGTTAATTAGTTAACTTTCGTTTTTACTAATCATCTATGAAAATCGTTAAGCGTGTTTTACTGGGAATTCTCATCCTAGTTCTGATTACTTTTGCTGGTGGATATCTTTATCTTCAAAGTACCAAGCCTGTTTATTCAGGGCATCTTACACTTATCGGTTTAAAAGAACCTGTTGAAGTCATCTATGACGATTTTGGTGTGCCTCACATCTATGCCCAAAATGAAGTAGATACCTATTATGCGTTGGGCTATGTGCATGCGCAAGACCGATTATTTCAAATGGAAATGATTCGAAGAGCAGCAAGTGGAAGGCTGTCTGAAATATTAGGGCCTGATCTATTAAAAACAGATAAACTTTTTCGCACGCTGGGGCTCAATAAATTTGCACGAGAGCATGCAGATAAATTTTTAAGTGCTGACACCGCTGCTTTTCAAAAAGCCGCTCATGCATATCAGCAGGGTATCAATCAGTTTATTAAAACCGGTAAGACGCCGTTGGAATTTTCTATCATTGGCATACCTAAAGAAGAATTCAAAGCGGAGGATATTTATCTCGCGGCCGGTTTTGTAGCCTTTGGGTTTGCTGAAGGTTTGCGTGTTGATCCTGTCCTGGATAAAATTCGAAATGAGTTGGGGAATAGTTACCTTAAAGATCTTGCTGTACTAACACCTTCGAATGCGGTAAGTATTAAAAATTTTAACGGACTTGTAAAAAATAATTTTACCGATTCCTTGATTTCATTTTTCAGTAACGCCCTGGAGAAAATTCCAGTGCCGCTTTGGCAGGGCAGTAACGGATGGGTAATTGCGGGCAACCGCACAGCTTCCGGCTTTCCCATATTAGCTAACGACACGCACATTCCATTTTCCCAACCCGCAGTCTGGTATGAAGCACACCTGGACTATCCTGGTTTTCGATTTTATGGTCATCATATGGCAGGAATTCCTTTTGGGCTGCTTGGTCAAAATGATTTCTGTGGATGGGGGGTAACCATGTTTGAAAATGATGATATTGATTTTTTTACAGAAGAAATTAATGATGAGGGCAAAGTAAAATATAAAGGCGAATGGGTCGATCTACAATGGCGCAAAGAAACCATTAAAGTAAAAGGGCAAGTCGATGAAGAGATTATCATCCCGGTAACACCGCATGGCAGCATTATAAACGATGTGATTGATTTTACGAAGGAAGACAAACCGACTTCCTTGTCCTGGCTGTTGACCCAAATTCCTAATCAGGCATTACAAGCTGCCTATCAATGGAGTCATTCGAAAAGCCTTGAAGAATTT
>JAHEMS010000110.1:4046-9253 GCA_024643595.1 Bacteroidota bacterium | reverse complement strand
GAGCAAAGCAGGTGAACGCCTTGATCCCACTGGGAGCCGATAAACTTGACAGCTATTTTTTCAGTCAGTGTTCTCACCTTGATGTAATCGCACAATTCGCTGTTGGTTATGATAATATTGATGTCGCTGAAGCTACACG
Organism: Bacteroidota bacterium; assembly: GCA_024643595.1. Taxonomy (GTDB): domain Bacteria; phylum Bacteroidota; class Bacteroidia; order Cytophagales; family Cyclobacteriaceae; genus ELB16-189. Next base: position 9,114 of record JAHEMS010000110.1, on the reverse strand, counting down.
AATGAAGATTCCGGTGGGTAATACACCTGATGTTTTAAGTAATGCCACGGCCGATGTTGCATTTGGGCTGATGATGGCCGTATCACGTAAGATGTTTTATAACCATAAAACGATTGAACGAGGCGAATGGAAACAATTTGAGCCCTTAAAAAATCTAGGGCAGGAACTGAGCGGAAAAACGCTGGGTATTTTTGGAATGGGCCGAATCGGAATGGTGATGGCGCAGCGGTGTCAAGGAGCATTCAACATGAACATCATTTACTATAATCGTAGTCGCAATGCAGAAGCGGAAAAATTGTTTGGGGCTCGTTACGTTTCTTTTGATGAGTTGCTGCAACAAAGTGATGTGCTTTCTGTGCATAGCGTATTGAGTGGTGAGACACGGGAGTTATTTAACAAAGGAGTCTTTAGCAAAATGAAAAAGACTTCCATCTTCATCAATACCTCTCGGGGTGGTGTACATCATGAGCAGGATCTCATTGACGCATTAAGGTCCGAAACGATATGGGGTGCTGGCCTTGATGTGACCAATCCTGAACCCATGCATGCCGACAATCCGTTATTGCAAATGCCCAATGTAGCGGTACTTCCTCATATTGGTTCAGCAACGATAGAGGCCCGCAATGGAATGGCTCGTCTTGCCGCAGAAAATGTAATTGAGTTTTATGCCTCAGGAAATATGGCCCATTGCGTCAACCGCGAGGTACTTGTGAAAGAATAAGGTGTTCTTTTACTCCCCTACCTCCACCCAAAAATTATCACTGTTTCGCGAATCAACATAAACAACTATTTCTTGTCCGATTTCAAACGGGGCGGCCTTCCATAGATTGTGACTCTTAAAAGTTTTTTTGCTCCCACCGATCACGCCAATACATTCAATTACCAACGGGTGACGATTATTAATACTGATGGACGTATTATAATATAAATTTGAAATAACCGCTCGTAACTTCTGACCTGTTCGCAGTAATAGTTCACGCCTTGCTTTTTGTCTGGCTTGAAAATAAAAAACACCGCCTCCCACGCTAGCGAAAATCAACCCAATAAACGAGAACACCAGTGGTCCTATTAATTCATCCGAAAAATGAGTGGTCTCTGCGGAGCTAACAAAAACATAAAGCCACCCCAAACCTATCAACGCAAAAAATAAACCAATGCCAAGAAAAAGCGATGCGAACAGTTTCATATTTAAATTATTAAAGTCTCTTCTAAGTTAAGATTATTCGTGACAAATTGAATTAATTATGGCATTCCAAAACTATATGTTACCGATGTTGGTTAATAATTCATTGTATATCTTACACCATGAATAATTCAGTTATAAAATCTATAAAACAATTGGGCTTTCCCTGGCAAACTCAAGATCCATTTCTCTTCTGCGTTCATCATCAGGATTTTTATCCAAAAGGAAACGAAGTGATGGGCCCGGCCGCTTCTTTAAGAGGCAGGACGATTGGTCAGGATTTTTCAGAGAATAAAGAAGGGTGGCGTATGTATCATGGCGAACAGGTGCCAGGCTTCCCGGCGCATCCACATCGCGGTTTTGAGACAGTAACAATTGTAACGCAGGGATTAGTTGACCATTCGGATTCACTGGGTGCTGCGGGTCGATTTGGCTTTGGAGATGTACAATGGATGACAGCCGGCAAAGGGGTGCAACATTGTGAAATGTTTCCCCTGCTTAACAAAGACAAGGAAAATCCATTGGAGCTATTTCAGATCTGGCTCAACTTACCTAAATCAAAAAAATTAACAGATCCGCACTTTGCCATGCTTTGGGGTGAAAGCATTCCAACGTTTACATCAGTTGATGAAAACGGAAAAGCAACCAACGTTAAAGTAATTGCTGGAAATATTGAAAAGACCAACGCGCCATTACCTGCGCCAAACAGTTGGGCGGCTGATGCAAACAATGAAGTAGCCATCTGGACGATAAAAATGGATGCCGGTGCAGCATGGAAATTACCAACCGCATCGGCATGGGTAAATCGTTCCTTATATTTTTATGGCGGTGACTCCATTAACATTGCCGGAGAAAAGTTTTCTTCTCACCAGGCAATTGAACTTTATTCGGATAAAGAAGTTCTGTTGCAAAACGGAAATACTGAAAGCTACTTGCTTTTGCTACAAGGTAAACCAATTGCCGAGCCTGTTGCTCAATATGGTCCATTTGTGATGAATACTCAATCAGAAATTCAACAGGCCATGAGCGAATATCAACAAACACAATTTGGCGGCTGGCCCTGGCCAACACATGAGCATGTGCATCCAAGAGAAAAAGGAAGATTTGCAAAATATCCGAATGGAGTAGAAGAAGTGAAATCATAATCCGGACGATGTTGTAGACTGGATCGTCCTTGCGAAAGTATAGAATCACTTCTCATTTCTTATCCTGGTACTGATCTAATCAGTTTTTTGGGTAACCAATCATACATCAAGGTTACCGATCACCCAAGTCCAAAACTGCTTTTAATAAAATGCAATTGACCATTTAGCATTAAAGTGGTAGATTTATTATAATGAAAATACTGCGAAGCATTCGTTTCATAGGTTTTTGCTTATCTATTCTTGTGATTGGGGTAGGACCATCGTTTTCTCAAGACTCAGTCAGCTATGAATTGGATATTCGACCTCTATTATCTACAAAGTGTTTCAAATGTCATAACACAGGTAATCCAAAAGGAGGGGTCAACCTCGACAATTATAAAGAGCGCGAAAGGGTAATAAAAGACGGGCAGTTCTGGTTAAAGGTTATGGATCAGATTAAATCCAGAGCGATGCCTCCGAAAAGTGAGCCCGCTTTATCGGAAAATGACTATAGCAAACTAGTAGGAGGAATTAATGAGGTGTTGCAGAGTTCTCTTGCCCAAAGGAGGCCGGGCAACATTGTGATTAGAAGATTGAGCCATTCTGAATATCACTATACAATTTTAGATTTAATGCGGGTTGATTTTGATGCCAGAAATTATTTCCCTTCTGATGGATCCGGTGGTGGAGGTTTTGACAACCAAGGTCGTGCCTTATTTTTTACTCCCCTGAAATTAGAACGCTATTATGAAGCTGCTGATATGATTGTTGAACAAGCGCTCAACGACCAGGAAAAATGGTCACGGCTGGTTCCTGTCTCTTATAATCAAAACTGGTGGCAGCGATTCCGAAACTGGATGAAGTCGCTGCTCTTTGACGAGTATGAAGAAGTAAACCCACCTGAACTTGCTGCAGAAAAAGTGATATTTTCCTTTGCGACAAAAGCCTACCGCAGGTTTTTAAAAGAAGACGAGAAGTTTAAGTTGATAACCCTATTCCAAACTGTTTATAGTCAGAAAGACACCATTAATAATCCAACCCGATTTAATGAAAGTGTGGCACAGACTTTTAAGTCTATCCTTATTTCTCCAAATTTTTTATATCGATCAGAAGAAGAGCCTGAGAAAAATGAAGTCTACCCATTAGGTAATTTTGAGGTTGCCACACGTCTTTCTTATTTCCTGTGGTCAAGCATGCCTGATGACGAACTATTCAATCTCGCCTACCTGGGCAAGTTGCAAGACACGCTGGTATTGGAATCACAGGTCAAGCGTATGTTAGCCGATCCTAAGTCAAAACGATTTGCTGAAAATTTTTCGAGTCAATGGTTGGGAATAAACAAACTAATCGAGAATCAACCGCTGCTGGATCCTAAAGAATTTCCAGGATTTGATATGCCTATCCGAAAGGCTTTATACAGTGAAACGGTTGAATATTTTTATTATGTTCTTACGAAGAGCAAAAAAATGCTTGAGCTGATTAACAGCAATTATACATTTCTCAATAAAGAACTGGCCGAATTCTATGGCATCGAAGGGGTGACCACTGAAGACTTGCAGAAAGTTATCCTGACTGATTCCAGCAGAGGTGGCGTTTTAGGTATGGGAAGCGTTTTGTCGATTACTTCTTTCCCCATGAGAACAAGCCCGGTGGTTCGTGGAAAATGGGTGATGGAGCAATTACTCGGCATTTCACCTCCGCCACCACCTCCTGTAGTAGCAGAATTAACAGAAGATAAAAATGCCCACGCTGAGATTGGATTAAGAAGAATTCTTGAGATGCACCGCGCTAATCCTGAATGCAATTCATGCCATGTTAAGATGGATCCTTTAGGCCTTGGGCTCGAAAATTTTGATCCTGCTGGTCGGTGGAGAACGAGTTACGGAAAGGCACCGGTTGATCCTTCGGGCGTGATGGCTGACGGAAGAAGCTTTGAAGGCCCAGCCGAATTGAAAATGCTATTGCTCACAGAAAAAGCTAAAATAGCGCGTAATCTTTCTTCCAGAATACTCTCTTATGCGCTGGGTCGCTCAGTGCAGTTTACCGATGAGCCCGCACTTCAACGATTGGATGAAACTCTTTTAAGAACTAACTTTAATCCTGAAAATTTCATTATAGAAATAGTGAAAAGCTATCCGTTTAGAATGAAGGTGAATGATTTCGAAGTAAAAGTCTGATATCAATATGAGTAAGAAGTGGCACATATCACGTAGAAGAATGCTCAAAGGAATGGGCGCTTGTATTGCACTTCCGTTTTTGGAGGCTATGTCGATTCCAGGATTTGGCGCTCCATCTACCGGCAAATCCCCTGTTCGCAGTGCCTTTTTTTACATGCCTAATGGAGTGCACCCCGATCGGTGGACACCTACAAAGCTCGGAACGGATTTCGAACTGACACCACAACTTCTTCCTTTGGAAGGATTTCAAAAAGACATCGTTGTCATGGGCGAACTCATGAATAAGAATTCCATCTTCAAAGGGGCTGATGGCCATTATGCAAAATCTGCCAGTTTGCTTACGTGCATGCCTATCAAACAAACCATTGGCGATAATATCAGCAGCGGTGGTATCTCCATTGACCAGGTTATTGCGACAAATGTTGGTAACGATACCCTGTTCCCTTCATTGGAATACGGAATGGATCGAATCACGACCGGCGTTGATATCAATGTTGGCTTCACTCGTTTATACGGCTCCAGCATATCATGGAAGAATGCCAGTCAACCTTTGTCGAAAGAGATTGATCCACGTCTTGCCTTCG
>JAHEMS010000110.1:0-4036 GCA_024643595.1 Bacteroidota bacterium | reverse complement strand
TCCCGGGGTGAAGGTGAAAGAAGATCCCTGGAAACAAAGTGTGCTGGATCTGGTAATGGATGATGCCCAAAGCCTGAAGAGAAATCTTGGTCGTGCTGATCAGGATAAATTATCTGAATATATGGAGTCCATCCGGAGTGTGGAGAAGCGAATTTCTAATGATGCCAATCGCGAGAAATTTGCCGCTAACATTACCACTGATATTATAAAAGAGTTGATCCGTGTGAACGCAAGTATTGATGATTATGTAGAAATGTACAGTGGGGTGGATGTGACCGAAAAGACTCACCTAATGATGGATATCATGGCGCTTGCTTTCTGGAGTGATGCCAGCCGGGTGACTACGTTTATGTTCGGCAACTCCGTAAGCAATCGAAATTTTTCTTTCCTGGATGGCGTAAAGGGTAACCACCATTCCATCTCTCACCATATGGATAAACCTGAATTCCTGGAAGAGTATACCCGCATCACAAAATGGCATATTGAACAATTTGCCTACTTCCTTAGCAAACTCAAAAGCATTAAAGAAGGAGATAAAACGTTGCTTGAAAATTCAATGGTCGTATTCAATTCTGATTTGCGGGATGGCAATCGTCACGCGCCACGCAACCTTCCGGTTATTCTCGCTGGCCAGGGTGGCGGCAAAATAAAAACAGGCCAGAATCTGGCTTATTCAAAAGAGACACCACTGGCAAATCTTTATATGTCAATGCTCCACGCAATGAGTATTGAACAAAAACAGTTTGGTGACAGCACGGGCGTATTACCCAATATTCTGGCTTAATGATATAATGAACCAATTAGGCCGGCCCTTTTCTGCGGGTAACTGCTAGTAACATCATGCGAAAACTCAAACATTCCTTACTTATCACTTTTCTTTTATTAACAGGATTATCACTTCTTGCATTGCCTCTCTTCAGGCCTACTGATGCTCCGCTTTTTTTATTGTTCCTTGGAAGGTTTCATCCTTTGATTTTACATTTCCCTATCGTTTTGATTATTCTGGTCGCCTTGTTGGAATTATTGAAACAATTCTTTTCCTTAAAAATCAGAAAGGGTGTAATTAAAGTTTTTCTGATTATTGCTGCTTTGTCAACCCTCGGATCTATAGGTGCAGGATTTTTTCTATATGCTTCCGGGGAATACGCCGGCCAATTAATTGACCAACATTTTTGGGCAGCATCCATTACCGGTTTTAGCATTCTCGCTACCACTGCATTGTATTTCATTTATAATGACAAGAAACGATACTATCCATATTATTTTTCGGGACTGCTTATCAGCATGATTGCTGTTAGCTATACCAGCCATGTTGGGGGGTCGATTACACATGGTCAGGATTTCCTTACTGAACATTTGTTGCTGATGACTAACGGGATTAAAGCCAGTAGCGATAAATCGGAATCTGATATGCAGGTTTACGAAGATATGATTGCTCCTATTTTTGAATCGAGGTGCATGAGTTGTCACAATGAACAAAAGTTGAAAGGGGGGTTATTAATGACTTCCTATGAAAATTTATTTAAAAAAGGTAAAAGTGGAAATTCCACCATTAAAGTAGGCTTACCCGATTCCAGTGAACTTTATAAGCGTGTCGTTCTGCCTATTGATCATGACGACCATATGCCCCCTGATGGAAAAACTCCTATGACAGAAAGTGAAATTGCATTACTAAAATTCTGGATTGAGTCGGGGGCATCCAATTCTCTGGTTGTGGCAGAAGCCAGGAAAAATTTAACAGTGGCACCTCTAATTGATCAATTACTGCCTGAACTCAACCGATATCGTATGAAAATTGAAATCGCTAACCTGAAAACAGAAGCAGCTCAACGCGAACTGAATAAGGTAGCCGAACGACTTTCTGTTTCAATCCGACGCGATAGCCTAAGTGATGGAAATTATTTCACCTTGGCGATGCAGTTTCCTCCAGCCCCATTCACCAATGATCAATTCCGTGAATTGAAGCCATACTACGAAGTGTTTTCAAAAGTGTCCTTGACATCAAGTGGTATTGATGATGAAGGACTGTACTATATCAGCCAGATGACTAACCTGAAAGAACTTTATCTTCAGAAAACAAAGTTAAATGGATCGGGTCTTGTGTTTTTACAAAAAATGGTGAACCTCGAAATATTGAATCTTTCTTTTACCCAGGTAGATGATAAAGCCGCACTCGAGATACTCAAGTTTCCTAATTTGAAAAAAGTCTTTCTTTATCGTACCAATACTTCAAAAGAGGTAGTAGAAGCGCTTGCAAAATACAAGCCTGACGTTCAGATATTATTGGAAGAAGGCCCCTACTTTTAAAATAAGTGCTCCCTTTATTATTTCCTTCCCACCTTATTGATTGCCTTCAATAATGATTTAGATCCGTGGGCATCTCCAAGAATTTGCCAGATCATTATGCCAGAAGCTTTTTCCCTGGCTAATGTTGTTTTCTGTTTTATGGTTGGTATGCCATTGTAATAAACAGTTTTCCCATCGGGCATTTTCCATTCATCAGATTGCTCAGCACCCGGAAATGTGGCTACGATTTGTTTATAACTCATACTGATCGCCTTCGAAGTTAATTCCGGTCCATAACCATAGCCATAGAATGGAACCCCAAGCGTCATTTTGCTGGCAGGAACCTTTCTTTCTGTTCCAAAGTATCCCAAATCTTCTTCCGCATGTGAATACAACGAATGCGGACCTGGCTTTTCGGGTCGCCAGGGGCCAGTACGATCATAGCTCATCACATTCACAAAATCATATTCCGCTATAGCGCGATCGCTTATTTGATCTTTATAATAAACCGCAATAGCTGCGGTAATCAACTTGTTGTTGGCATGCAATGCCTTCGCTAGCTCTCCAACAAAGTCTTCATAGTTCGCATCAATGTCACTTCCTTCCAGGTCTACATCAATTCCATCAACATTATGTTGCACGGTCAGCGCCACGAGCTTTTCGACTAAAGTGCCTCGATGCTCTTGTTTCAGTAACGTGTGATATTGTTTTTGTTTTGAACCTCCACCAATGGAAAGCAACACCTTTACATTTTTTTTATGAGCTGCTTTTATGAATGAAGCCAGTGGCGCAAGGTTTTCTGTAAAACTCCCGGTAGAATCGGGATTAAGAAACCATAGGTTGACATGCGTTAATCGTTTGAGCGGAACATCTTTTGTTTCCTCCCACTTTAGCGCTCCCTTCAGTGAATAGTAGCCTACAATTTTAAAATCTCTTGACTGGGCTCGCACGGAAAAAGACTGCCCTAAAGAGAGAAAAATGATTACAGTGATGATTTTATAATTCATGAATGTCTCCTTATAATTTCAGTTTTACTCCGACGCGATTTAAACCGCCGGTGATGATCACACACAGCAATGCAAATAATAACGATTTAACTAAACCTATTCCTCCAATCAGCATCACGTCCGGAAGATGAAGTCCCAATACACGGGTGGTTGCATAGGCAAAATAAGGAATAAGATAACAGAGTAAGGTGTCTGTTCCGGCAGGCTTAATAAATGAAAACCAATTTGCTTTCCCCAGTACATCAGCCAGCCAATAAATCACAATGAAACCTAAAATTGTAAACGCACTGCATAAAAACAACCAGGCCGGCGTAGCCCCTAATTTTGCTAATCCCCAATAGGGCCTGGTGACCACCGACAATACGATTAACAATATTGAAAAAGTAATGAACACGATTGTAATGGTTTTATTATCGTTTCGCTGTCTGTAATATTGAAAAATCATAGACGTTATTACACCTCCCATCGTAAGTCCGGTAAGTGTGCCCCCAAGAATCGCATTGGGGATAAACGAAAATATTCCGGGAACTAGTTTCGCATGGTAAATCATACTCAGCACCGCAAAAAATATCCATGCTCCCGCTATCAGATAAAAACTTCGTTTAGCAAACACCGCAATCAATCCACTTGCCAGGTAGGCCCAGCCAATAAGTCCAAGGATTCCCCACCAATGCGGAGCAAACCGCTGTATGTTCCCTTCGGCTCCACCACGATAGATAAAGGCAAATATGATCAGCACTGTT
>JAHEMS010000109.1 GCA_024643595.1 Bacteroidota bacterium | reverse complement strand
TCAATTTTGCTGGCCAGACTTTTTGCGGTAACCTGATCCTAACGCTTCTTAAAAGATCTATATAATTTTCAACTGGAATTCCTCACATTTGGTATGTGAGGACTATTCAGCTATTAATTTTGTCATTGTACGTATCTCAAAAAGTAATCTAAAATGACTCCATTTTTTGTGCCCTGGATTCAAAGAATATTCATTTTATCCCTGACCTTTTTGTTAGCTGGTTCACAGGTGAACGCCCAAAATGAACTTGATGTGATTAAGGATAATTGGCTTCACTATAGAAATGCTCCTAACGCCCTTTATCAACATCTTTCAAGCGAAGCTTTTGAACTACTGGAGCATCGCACGCAATCAATATCCAAAATACAATCGCTCGATGACTGGAAGAAAAGGCAGGAGTGGATAAGGAACACTATGCTTGAAATAGTGGGCCCCTTTCCTGAAAGAACTCCATTAAATGCCAAGATCATCCGAACCATTGACAAGGTCGATTATAAAGTAGAACATATCATTTTTGAATCACAGCCCGGGTTTTATGTAACCTCCTCTTTGTTTTTACCCAAATCAATAAAAGGCAAGCGTAAAGCGCCAGCCATTTTGTATTGCAGTGGCCATGCCAATGAAGGTTATCGAAGTAAAACCTATCAACACGTATTGCTGAATCTGGTTAAAAAGGGATTTGTAGTCTTTGCATTTGATCCGGTAGGTCAAGGTGAACGCCTTGAATATTTTGATTCATCGACCGGCAAGTCATCAGTTGGCGGGCCAACCATCGAACATTCCTACCCCGGAGCGCAGGCTTTTATTTCAGGAAGTTCACAGGCCAGGTATATGACATGGGACGGCATCAGGGCGCTTGATTATCTGCTCACCCGCAAAGAAGTGGATGGCTCCCGGGTAGGAATAACCGGACGATCGGGTGGTGGAACACAAGCAGCTTATATCTGGGCAATGGACGACCGGATCAAAGCAGCTGCACCGGAATGCTACATTACCAATTTTACCCGACTACTGCAGTCTATGGGGCCTCAGGATGCCGAACAAAATCTTCTTCACGAAATATCCCGCGGACTGGATGAGGCGGATTACCTAAGCGTTAGGGCTCCTAGTCCCACTTTGATGATCACCACTACCCGTGATATGTTCAGTATACAGGGAGCCAGGGAAACGGCAAAGGAAGTATCCATTATCTATAAAGCATATGGCATGAAAGATAATTTCAGTATGGTGGAAGACGATGCTCCCCATGAATCAACCCGGAAAAACAGGGAAGCCATGTATGCTTTTTTCCAAAAACATTTGAGCAATCCGGGTAATGCTAACGATGAAGTAGTTACTGTGTTAACCGATGAAGAAATCCGGGTTACTAAAACAGGACAAGTATCTACGGACATAGGTGGGGAAACGGTCTTCAGTTTGAACCGGGTTGAATCACAGAATCTGCTAAACAACCTGACCCTATCAAGGGATGACCTTACCAAACATTTACCCAAAGTGCTGAAAGCCGCAAAAGAACTTTCGGGATACCGGGAGCCATCCGCTGCAGAAGATCCCGTGTTTGCAGGGCGCATCAATCGAGAGGGATATTCCATTGAAAAATATTTTATTAAAGGGGAGGGAGATTATGTGATCCCTTATTTACTAATGACTCCAGTCAAACCAAACAATAAAGTGATCATCTATCTGCATCCATCTGGTAAAGCCGCTGAAGCTTCTCCTGGTGGGGAAATGGAGTGGTTTGTTAAACAAGGATTTGTTGTGCTGGCGCCTGATTTGATTGGCACAGGCGAAATGGCTTTGGGTGATTATGAGGGTGATGCCTTCATTGATGGCAAATCCCATAATATTTGGTATAGCGCACTTTTGATTGGAAGAAGCCTGGTTGGCATTCAATCCGGTGATGTAGTTCGCCTCCTCCGCATGTTGAAGAAAAATAATATTGCGGATGGAATTTACGGAGTAGCAAGAAGAGAAATGTCTCCAGTTTTGATTCATGCCGCTGCCTTTGATACTTCCATCGAAAGAGTAGCCCTGGTGGAGCCTTATGCTTCTTACCGGTCAATAGTAATGAATCGTTTCTACAATTCTGATTTCATTTATGGCACGGTAGCCAGTTCGCTTGGGGCTTATGACCTACCCGATTTATTAGCCTCGTTTGCCCCCAGAAAACTAGTAGTGTCAGGAGTGACAGATAGCCTGGGAAAACCTGCCAGTCCTGATGATATCCGCGATGATATGTCTGTTGTTATACGTTCCTATCAACATAGTAACGCTCATAGTCGATTGACTTTTCTCGCTGGTCCATCATCAGAAACACCCGAGAATCTATTTTCAGAATGGGTAAAAAAATAACCCAGGTTATTTACTACAGCCGACTAATCAAAAAATATACATAGACGGGTGATGTGCCCCTGTCTAATCCTGTTAATTTTGGAATTCATCAAAATTTATACGGTAAGTCTTTTATGGATTTTTTGCAACAGTCGTTCAGTGTGCGGTTTGAATATAAGGTGTTTTTCACCACCCATTTGTTTAGCCCGGAGAATCCGGTACTACAGGAATTTTTTAGGGTTGAGAAAAAATCAGATACTCCACCAAAAGTATTTTTTGTTTTGGATAACCAGGTTGTTGCACATCATCCTGCTCTGACGGACAAGATCAAATCCTATTTTGATGAATTTACTTCAGTTCATCTGGTGGAGGAGATGTTGATTGTTCCGGGTGGGGAAGTAGCTAAGAATGATGAACGATTATTCCGTAACATCGTCAACGCTATAAATAAACATAAGATCGACAGGCATTCTTACCTGGTTGCAATTGGCGGTGGTTCAGTGCTGGATCTTGCCGGCTATGCCGCTGCAGTATCACATAGAGGCATACGACATATCCGTATACCAACCACTGTGCTGTCACAAAATGATTCAGGTGTAGGCGTTAAGAACGGCATCAACTATTTCAATAAGAAAAATTTCCTGGGAACATTTGCGCCACCCGTGGCCGTGTTTAATGATTTACATTTTCTCACCACGCTGGAAGATGTAGATTGGCGTTCCGGGATATCTGAAGCCATCAAGGTAGCTCTTATAAAAGACGCTCCGTTTTTCCAATGGTTAGTTAAAAACGCTAAACTCCTTGCCCAACGTGATCTGCCTGCGATGCAATACCTCATCAAGCGTTGTGCTGATCTTCACATGCAACATATTCGTGGTGGAGATCCTTTCGAGATGGGATCATCACGACCATTAGACTTTGGACACTGGAGCGCACATAAGCTTGAGCAACTAACCAACTTTAATATTCGTCATGGCGAGGCGGTTGCCATTGGCATTGCGCTCGACAGCGTTTACTCTCATCTGAGTGGCCGGTTAAGTAAAGAAGCCCTGGATCAGATATTGAGTCTCCATAAAACACTTGGCCTTGGAGTTACTCATCCACTACTGGATGTCGCCAACGAAAATAGTCCGTTGTTATTAGGGCTTGAAGAATTTCGAGAGCATCTTGGGGGCAAACTTACCATTACATTACTTAACGATATTGGTAAAGGTGAAGAGGTTCACGAGATGGATGTCTCTTTAATCCAGAAAGCCAGTACATGGTTGAAGGAGCTATCCAATAATTAAACAACTGGTTATAAATTATCAATTATGCAAACACCTCACGGATACCTGACCTACTGCACCAACATTCACGCAGGAGAAAGCTGGGATGATCATTTCACTGCGTTGCAACAAAATATCCCAGGTATCAAAGAAAGGATCAGCAATAAACAGTCATTTGGTATTGGTCTTAGGTTATCGCACAAGGCGAGTATTCAACTTCAGGAAAAAGATGCACTCAACGTTTTTAAGGATTGGCTGAAAAAAGAAGACTGCTATGTTTTTACCATGAATGGATTTCCATACGGAGGATTTCATCGCACCAAAGTGAAAGACGATGTGCATGCTCCGGATTGGGCTACTCATGAACGTCTTTCATATACGATTCGATTATTTAATATTCTGGCGGAGTTACTGCCGGAAGGAATGGAAGGAGGTATTTCCACTTCTCCGTTATCGTATAAATACTGGCATAATGCCGATCAACTGCAAGCCGTTCTAGAAAAGACCACGAGGAATATTCTGCAAATTGTTGAACACCTTATTCAGATAAAAACAAAAACGGGTAAACATCTTCATCTCGACATAGAACCTGAACCAGATGGTTTGTTAGGTGATGGTCCTGAATTTTTTGATTGGTATGATCGCTACTTATTGCCGATCGGCACTGAACAACTGAAGCTGTCGTTGAGCTATGATACTGCACAATCCGAAAAGGCAATTAAAGAACATCTTCAATTGTGCTACGATGTTTGTCACTTTGCCGTGGGATATGAAGATCATCATGCCGTTGTGCGTCAACTTCAGGAGAAGAAAATAAAAGTGGGCAAAATACAAATCAGTGCAGCACTGAAAGCAATTATGCCTGAATCGCAGGCAGAACGTGAACCAGTAGTGAAATCATTCCGGAACTTTAATGAATCAACTTACCTCCATCAGGTGGTGGCTCGCATGACAGATGGTTCCTTCAACCATTACCCTGACCTTCCAGAAGCATTGGAAGATGCTGCCAACCCATCAACTAAAGAGTGGCGTTCGCATTTTCATGTGCCGTTGTTTGTTCAGGATTATGGATTATTGAAATCCACCCAGGATGACATCCGAACCGTATTATCCATTCACTGCAAGGAGCCCTTCACAAAACAGCTTGAGGTGGAAACCTATACCTGGGAAGTATTGCCTGATGCCTTAAAAGTGCCCATATCAGAATCAATCATTCGTGAAATGGAATGGGTGACAAACTATTTGAACAATCCTGAATAATCCGGAATGCAAAAAACTGTAGTCATTGATATTGTAGGCTTGTCCACCGGATTGATTGGAGAGCACACGCCCTTTTTAAAACAATACATCCAAAACAGAGTTGTTAATACCATTTCACCAATGCTGCCAGCGGTCACCACCTCGGTACAGTCTACCTACGTTACCGGAAAATGGCCCAGTGAGCATGGCATTGTTGGGAACGGGTGGTATGATCATGCCGACTGCGAAATCAAATTCTGGAAGCAGTCCAATAAATTGGTGCAGGGAGAAAAAATCTGGGACAAAGCGAAGCAAGTAGATCCCAACTTTACGTGTTCAAAAATGTTTTGGTGGTATAATATGTATTCAACGGCTGATTATTCCGTAACCCCACGACCCAATTACCTGGCAGATGGAAGAAAGATGCCTGACTGTTATTCGCATCCCGCATCTCTTCGTGATGAGTTGCAGCAAGAGCTGGGCACCTTTCCGTTATTTCAATTCTGGGGACCCGGAGCCAATATTAAATCCACACAATGGATCGCGGATGCATCGGTGATTACCGATAAGAAATACAATCCAACCTTAACGTTAATCTATCTCCCCCATCTTGATTATTGCCTTCAAAAATTTGGCCCGGATTTCAATTTCATATCCAAAGAACTAAAGGAGGTTGATGGTGTAGTTGAACAGCTGGTTTCACATTACACCAAGACAGGCGCTCACATTATTCTGTTATCGGAATATGGTATCGCCAGCGTAGATCGCCCTATTTATATTAATCGTGTTCTCCGTGAAAACAGGTGGTTACAAATTCGAGAAGAACGTGGGCTTGAACTTCTCGATGCAGGAGCTTCTCCTGCCTTTGCTGTGGCCGATCACCAGGTAGCGCATGTTTACATCAATGATCAGGAGATTGTATCAAAAGTAAAAAGTGTTATAGCAAAAATTCCTGGTGTTGAACGAGTACTCGACAAAAATGAGCAACGTGAATTTCATATTAACCACGAGCGGTCAGGAGACTTGGTAGTGATATCCGACAAACGAAGCTGGTTTTGCTATTACTTCTGGATGGATGACGCCAAAGCGCCCGACTATGCACGCGCAGTAGACATTCATAAAAAACCAGGCTATGATCCGGTTGAATTGTTCATGACTTCCAAGCTACGCGCCGGGTATAAACTCTTGCGCAAAAAAGCAGCACTTCGATATGTCATGGATGTTATTCCCTTAGATGCAACCCTGATTAAGGGATCGCATGGAAGCATTCATTCCGATTCAGCTTTTCACCCAGTGGTGATAACTGACCGGGAACTTCCCACAAAGGAATTGAATAGTACTGACGTTTATGACATCATCTGGAATGAGCTAATAAGAAAATAGTTAATCCGTTCGAAATAAATTGGAGTGGATACCAAGACTCCTTGCAGCATAGATTACTTTTCTAATTATCTATATTTGATTCTGCAAATTAATCATCCCAAAAAATCATGAGAAGATTGCTAACCTTGGCACTTACGATAATTACCATTTACGCAACCGGACAGAACGTTTCGTGGAAAGATTATGATACCATCCTAAAGAGAATCGTTGCCCCCACTTTTAAAAATGTGGATTATTCAATTTTAAAATACGGAGCCAGAGCAGGAGGAGTTGAAGATTGCTCGGAAGCCATTAAGCACGCCATTGATGCGTGTCATAAAGGAGGTGGCGGACGTGTAGTGGTTCCTGCAGGAAAATTTCTCACCGGCCCCATTCATTTGAAAAGCAATGTGAATTTGCATCTGAGCAAAGGAGCGACAATTCTATTTATACAGGATACGAAGCATTATCTCCCTCCGGTGCTCACCCGCTTTGAAAGCATTGAATTGATGAACTATTCTCCTTTCATCTATGCGCTCGACCAGGAAAATATTGCCGTTACGGGCGAAGGAATTTTAGATGGAAATTGTAATGATCAAAACTGGTGGCCGTGGAAATTAAAGCAACAAGCAAATGACCGTTTAAAAGAAATGGCCAAAAGAAATGTTCCGGTTGCTGAACGAATTTTTGGTGAAGGTGATTTCTTACGTCCAAATTTCATTCAACCTTACCGATGTAAAAACATATTGATAGAAGGTATTACCATTATCAATTCCCCAATGTGGGAAATTAACCCGGTGTTGTGTACTAATGTCACGGTAAGAAAGGTGAAGATAAATAGTCATGGTCCCAATAATGACGGATGCGATCCCGAATCGTCAAAAGATGTTTTAATTGAAGGCTGTGTATTCGATACCGGTGATGACTGCATTGCCATTAAATCAGGGCGAGACGATGATGGCCGTAGAGTGAACGTGCCTAGTGAAAATATCATTGTCAGAAATTGTATTATGAAAGATGGTCATGGCGGGGTAGTTGTGGGCAGTGAAATTTCTGGAAATGTACGCAACGTCTTTGTGGAGAAATGTGAAATGAGCAGTCCTCACCTGGAGCGGGCCCTGCGCATTAAATCGAATTCACTGCGTGGCGGAATCGTGGAGAATGTATTCTTTCGGAATGTGAAAGTAGGCACTGTTTCTGATGCCGTTGTGCGGATAAACATGTTTTATATGAATGAAACAGGGGATCATCATCCACAGGTAAAAAATGTGCAGGTGCTAAATGTAACCAGTAAAAAATCACCTTACGCGCTTCGACTAGAAGCTGAGGAAGATTATCCTTTAACTGATATACTGATTGAAAATTGCACATTTGAAAATGTTGCCAATGGCAATCTGATCAAAGGGGTCAAAGACTTGGCTGTTAAAAGAGTTAAGGTGAACGGAAAAGATCTATAGAAAGTTCTTAAATAAATTCTATAATACCGACTTAGGCACAACCCCTCTCATCCACACTTTAAAACGTTTTAGCCTTCCGGCCTCTGAGTCCGGATTGAAGGTCAATGTGGTTTCCCAGGCGTTCTCAGGACGCAAGTCCACTTCCATCGCATGAAATAAATTTTCAGCTATTTTCCGGTTACGAATTACCGTTATGCATTCTGTATTGAGATTGGCACTGCGCGGATCCAAATTAAAAGTACCTATTACGGCAATTTCTTCATCAATGGCGATCGACTTGGCATGCAGACCAAACACCGGAGTGAAATTCATCTCCTTTTGTAAAGCGCCCGTCATAATCTCAAAACGAATGGCCGCGTCCGGTTTAAATTCATAAATTTTTACACCGATGTTTAATAGCTTCTCGCGCTCTCGGATGTATCCGCTAAACGCTTCCAGGTTATCCGTAGAAGACAAACTGTTGGTCAATATTTTTACGTCAACACCCCGATCGATAACACTCTTAAAAAGTTGTTGACTTAGCTCGGTGGTAATCAGATAGGGAGATTGAATATAAATCGATGACTTTGCATGTTTGATGAGATTAATGAGTGAGTCAGTGACAACCCCTCCTCCCGATAATCCATTGGTTCCATCATTCTTGCCGGGTATATCTGAAACGAAAGTGACACTGTCTGTCCATACCAACCCACCTGATTCCTGAATTTTTTGAAACGTTGCCGGCATCGAATTTATCTTTTCCCTTACCTGCGGCCAGAAGTTAAGTGGGTTGCAAGCGTATTGATGCAAGAACTCATACTTCACTTTAAGATTTAATTCCGATTCTGTTACTTGAGCAAGATCAGTAACGGGAACACTAAGCGGGCTATCCCAAAAGGTATTGAATGATTGTTGTATGTCGCGAGACGCTTTACCGATTAGTAATACATCGCGGTCCCTGAAATTATACTCATGATCATAATCGAAATACTCATTAGCGATATTTCTTCCTCCGGTGATCACTACTTTGCCATCCACAATAAATGTTTTATTGTGCATGCGCTGATTAAATCCTTTAAAGTCAGTTGTGAGCGTAAAGAGTTTCTGGGGCAGGTTCTTTCCGATATTGGCGGTTGGATTATATATTTTGATGGACAAATTAGGATGGGAGTCAATCGCCAATAATTCATCGGCATCTGCTTCCACCATGATGTCATCCACGATGATGCGAATCTGTACGCCACGATCTGCCGCCCGTAACAGATAGTCAGCCGCTATCAAGCCTATGTTGTCAGCTGAAAAAATAAAATATTGAATGTCGATGGTTTTCTCGGCAGATTCAGTCAACCAGGCACGGGAAATCATAGAAACATCTCCTTCTTCCAGGGTATAGGCTCCTGTCTTTGTTTCCATGACATCACCTAATGATGCCAGTTGATCTGATAATCGCAAGGGGCTTTCTGCGTGTACCTTGGCACAGAAATCCTCATCAATAGGCGCATATTTAGCTTCATCCGATGAACATCCGATAAGAAGCAGGACAAACACACACATTGAATATTTCATTAGAGTCGTTATTAAATTTGAATCACCAATTATCTTCATTATAGGTACGCTGTTAAATTAAATATAAACAATTACCGGCGTATCATGACGCTGATTCTCCGCGTGGTTCAGCCAAGGCTAGTTCTGGCCTCGTCAATATG
>JAHEMS010000108.1 GCA_024643595.1 Bacteroidota bacterium | reverse complement strand
ATGCTATCGGAAACAACGGCTTTGCGGGATAAGTTGGAACAGAACACCAAATACTTCCGTGATAAAATGACAGGCGTGGGTTTTGATATAAAGCCAGGGGTGCACCCAATTGTTCCGATTATGCTATATGAAGCCCCCCTTGCACAAAAGTTTGCTGAACGTCTTCTTGAAAAGGGAATCTATGTGATCGGCTTCTTCTACCCGGTGGTAGCCAAAGGCAAAGCGAGAATCCGAGTTCAGATTTCGGCCGCTCATGAGCGTCATCATCTTGATAAAGCCATTCAATCCTTTACTGACGTGGGAAAGGAACTGGGAGTATTAAAATAAATTACCTTTCAGTGGCAATCAAATTTATTAATAGTTAAGACTATGTCAAGGAGTATAATTCTTAGCATCTTTTTATCGGTGTTTTTTTTTACTGCCGATGCACAGCGTAAGCGAACGACTCCCTCATTACCGACAACGCCTTCCATCGATCTAAATGATTATTATAAATCGGTGAAATGGAGAAGTATAGGACCCTTTAGAGGAGGAAGGTCTAATACGGTATCAGGTGTGATAGGAGATTTCACAACTTATTATATGGGAACCACGGGAGGTGGCTTATGGAAAACCGAAGATTTGGGTGTTACCTGGAAAAATATCTCGGATGGTTATTTTAAGACGGGGTCGGTTGGGGCTGTGGCCGTTTCAGAGAGCGACCCAAATGTAGTATATGTGGGCATGGGCGAACATGCTGCAAGAGGAGTTATGACTCATCATGGCGATGGCGTTTACAAATCAACGGACGCTGGTAAAACATGGAAAAAAGTTGGCTTGGATTTGACGCAACACATTTCGCGTATTGCCATACACCCGAAAGATCCGAATATATTATATGTTGCTGCGCAAGGTGCATTGTACAGCAATTCATTGGATCGAGGAGTATTCAAATCTATTGATGGTGGTGTCACCTGGAAAAAGGTTTTGTATATAAATGACAAAACAGGATGTGTGGAATTGTCAATGGATAAGAATAATCCCCGTGTTCTATATGCTGCTATGAATGAATTTGGTCGCTTACCATGGAAAGTAATCAGTGGTGGTGAAGGCAGTGGTCTGTATAAATCAGCAGATAGCGGAGAAACTTGGGCGAAAATTCAAAATGGTTTACCCAAAGAAATAGGAAAGATGGCAGTATCAGTTTGCCGATCTAACTCTGATAAAGTTTACCTTTTACTGGAAAGTGATTCCGATAAAGAATTAGGGGGATTGTTTGTTTCCGATAGCGCGGGTGCAAGTTGGACAAAAGTTACCAATGACCATCGCCTTATTCAGAGGGCATGGTACTATATCGAATTATTTACCGATCCTAAAGATGAAAATACGATCTATGTATTGAGTGCGCCTGCCCTGCGCTCAACGGATGGTGGTAAAACCTGGGAAAGTCTATCAGGTACACATGGGGATTTTCATGATTTATGGATTAATCCTGATAATCCAAAGAATATGATTATTGCCGATGATGGAGGAGCTGCTATTTCCATAAATAATGGAAAGACATGGTCATCCCAAAGTAATATGCCGACGGCTCAGTTTTATCGCATTAATGTCGATAATAATTTTCCTTACAGAATTTACGCAGGCCAGCAAGACAACACGTCGGTCGTAATTGCTAATCAGGAATTTGCCAGCGGAGGAATTACTACGGAAAGTTGGACTTCTTCTGCAGGAGGTGAGAGTGCCTTTCTTGCTTTCGATCCTGACAATCCCCGGTATGTTCTTGGTGGTAGCTATCAGGGAACTATTGAAGCGTTGGATACAAAGGCAAAGGCATCAGTTAAAATCATGGCAGCGCCTATCCAATATATGGGAATGGATGCTAAGGATATAAAATATCGCTTCAACTGGAATTCGCCTATTATCTGGTCACAGCACGAGCCAGATGCTTTCTATCATGGATCTCAGTATTTGCTTAAGACAACCGATATGGGTAAAACATGGAAGGAGGTTTCACCTGACCTTACCCGAAATGAAAAAGAAAAGCAAGGTAAAGGTGGCGGACCTTATACAAATGAAGCCGTTGGTGCTGAAAATTATGGAACCCTGAGTTATGTTATTGAATCACCACATGAAAGTGGTGTTATCTGGACGGGCAGTGATGATGGATTGGTTTATTTAACGCGAGACAATACCGCGACGTGGCAAAACGTAACTCCTCCCGGGTTACAGGAGTGTCTGATCAATGCGATCGAAATATCACCACATGATCCTGCTACAGTTTACATAGCCACCACCCGCTATAAATTTAACGATCATACACCTGGTCTGTATAAGACAACCGATTATGGTAAAACTTGGTCAAGCATTAGTAATGGTATTCCAACGGGAGCATTTACCAGGGTGGTAAGGGAGGATGATATACGAAAGGATCTACTGTATGCTGGAACTGAAACGGGTGTTTACCTTTCCTGGAATGGAGGGAAGGAATGGACTTCGTTTCAATTGAATTTACCAATCACTCCGGTTAATGATTTGCGCATACATCAGGGTGATCTTATTGCCGCCACATCAGGAAGATCATTCTGGATTTTAGATGATCTCAATCTGATTCGTCAATATAAAAATGAAGAAGGTGTTAAGCTTTTTCAAATTGTTAATCCAATGCTCGTAAATGGAAGCAGCGAATTGGACACAAATGCAGATGGAATAAACCCACATCATGGAGTCAATCCTGCTACCGGGCTTGTTATCTATTATCAATTGCCTGATTTAAAATCTTCTGAAAGTATACAACTGGAAATAATGGACGATGAGGGGAATCTGGTACGATCATATAGTTCCGTTAAAGACACTACTAGCCGATTAAAATCAGCTGATCCAGTTTTACAAAAAGCAAAAGGATTAAATCGCTTTGTCTGGGATTTACGTTATCCAGGCATTGTAAGTGTTCCCGGTGTATATATGGAGAACAGTTTCCGAGGACACAAGGCTTCCCCTGGCAAATACAAGCTTACGTTGAAGAAAGGCACTCAAAGTGATGTGCAGAATTTTGAAATTCTTCCTAATCCACTTTACCCAACAGATGCAAAGACATATCAGGAGTATCATGTAGTGATGAGCCAGATGGAGGCAGAGGTTAATAAAATGCATGAATTGATTATGACGTTGGATAATAAACGCAGGCAGTTAGATAAACTTATTTCATCATTTCCAATGGATGAAAAACACAATGAGCTTAAAAAACAGGGACAATCTTTATCTCAAAAGTTGAAACAATGGGACGAAGATATGATTCAAAGAAAGTCGAAAGCATATGATGATGTAGAGAATTTTCCTAATAAACTAACAGCAAACTATATGTTTATGATTAATCAAACTGAAAGTGATATTCCACGTGTTAATAAACCATCCCTGGAAAGGTTGATTGAGTTAAATGCGCAATGGTCAACTATGCAGGCTACGGCCAGGGAAATAATGGAAAAAGACATTCCTGCATTTAATAAACAGTTATGGAATGTTGGGGTAGGGGCAATTTGGGAGAATTAGTTAACATAAAAAATAACCCGCAATTTGAATGAACGGAAATATCTCAATAAAATTAATGCTGAGCTGCCTGGTAATAATATCCGCTTGCTCTACTCCTTCCAAAGAGAATTGGAGGGTATTGTTTGATGGCTCCAGCTTTAATGATTGGGACACATACCTTGGGGCAAAAAATATTCGTGGAGACACTACGTTTACCAGTCCAATCGGATTAAACAAGGATACCAGCGTATTTAAAATAGTCAATCTTGATGGCGATAATGTATTAAGGGTTTCCGGTGAAATCTGGGGAGGGGTTTCTACCAAAGAGGAATTCCAAAATTATCATCTTCAATTGCAGTTTAAGTGGGGCAAACTGCGATGGTATCCAAAAGAAAATGATAAACGAGACAGCGGTCTTTTATACCACGGTGTCGGGGAACACGGTGCTGGCGATGGGTTTTGGTTAAGGTCTCAGGAGTTTCAAATACAGGAAGGAGATTGCGGAGATTATTGGGGTGTGGCTGGAGCGGGCTTTGATATTAAGTCGACTTTAAATGCAGATAGTGTTTTTCAATATGATCCACAAGGATCCTTGTTAACCTTTAATCAAGACTCTGAATTGGGCCGTCATTGTAAAAAAAATCCTGACGCAGAAAACCCATCCGGTGAATGGAATACCATCGATCTATACTGTGTTGATGGCACCAGTGTCCACGTTATCAATGGCAAGGTGGTGATGGTACTTCAAAATTCGAAACAACATGACAATGGGAAAGAATCCAAATTGATTAAAGGTAAGATTCAACTTCAATCTGAATCGGCTGAAGTTTATTATAGAGACATCAAAATTCGTCCAATAAAAAACATTCCAACTTTGGATTGAAGGCATGCTATGGGCCGCTGAAAAATTTGGTAATACTGATTGATCAAGGTTGGTTCAAATGATCATTATTCTTACTTGTTTTCTATGACGATAGGGAAGTCCTGACCACGAGAAAATGTATACGGGTATTGAGGTTTACCTTTCATTTTCTGGGTCATCTCAGGCACCTGATCATCCAAATAGGATTTTAATTCATAGATAGTGACCTTTCCATCTTTGGGGGATCCATCGGCATCGCCTTTGAGCGCCTTAATCAACAAATAAGTAAACAAGCCATGACCTAATTCAGCAAATTCAGTGGCAAACTGATCACTTCCTGCTGAAGCCATCACATGTATGCCTGCGCTCCGTGAAAGTTGCGCAATTGCCTTTTCCTCCGCAGCGCCACGGGTAGCCAGCAACTCAACCGATCCACCGGATTGACATGCATCCATAACAATCAATTGTTTCAATGCTTTAATGTTTTTTAATTTTTCCTGAAAGACACTGGCTTCAATTGCTTCTCGTTTCAAACTTGAAAGATCATAGAGTCGGCTGCTTTCAGAGGGAATAAAGTAGAATTGGTTGTCAACCATGCTTCCGTGTCCAGCATAGTAAAAAATGAAAACATCTTCCTGGTGAATCTTGGCAGATAGTTCGTCCAGCTTTTTTAGAATATTGACACGGGAAGCATTTTCATCGTAAAGATTATGCAATTCGATATTTTTAAATAAGCTCCCATTTTCATCCAGTACTTTTCCGAATGATTCCGCATCGGGCCGAGCGTAGGAGAGTATCATCTTAGGATTTCTATATTGATTGATTCCTACTGAAAATATATAGCACACACTGCTTTTGCTGGCATGATCAGAATACAATTCAACGGAATGAGAATCAGATTCAATTTTGTCTTTGTTGGTGGCGGAGGCAGTAATAGTATTGCTGCCACCCACTAAATTAATTATATGACGATAGGTAGTGCTTTCTCCTTTATGCGACGGGAGTTTCAACGATTGCCTGTCAATGGGAACGCTTTTTCCGTTGTGAAACAATTTTACATTTTCGATTCCTGTTCCACTATTAGTGATACGAACCAGCACTTCTGCCTGAGTGGCGTCCGATCCAGGGACAGTAGCAACTTTTATTATTGGAGGAGGCGAATTGTTCAATTTTCCTTGAATGCCTTTATACTCGTCTTTATTGCCACGATTCTGAAATATCTGAGGTAATAAATCAGGACGGTAGAATTCATCAAAGAACTGATCAACGCCATAGGTTTTCATGCCATTAACAAAGTGTATGTATTTTCGTGCTTCATCTGTTCCATGAAAATATCCTTCCGGATTTTTTACCATCCATTCCTTTTCACCAAAATGAATATGTTCAAAAAATTCTTTTCCGGTTTCCAGGTCCCAGAATTTCGTTACACCATCAACGCTATGACTGATTAGCATTTTGTTGTCAGGGCTTAGCAAAAGGGAAGTAATCTCGGCATTGTGACCTTCAAAAGTTCGTGAAACATTTGTGGTTTCAAGATTCCACATGCGGATGATGCGATCAGCTCCTGCAGAAAACACGGATTTTTCATCAGCACTATAAATCGCACAATGGACAGCACCCGTGTGTCCGATCAGTTTTTTAGTCATCAAGGCTGTGCCAATATCCCACACCCGAATACGGCCATCCCAACTTGCGGTTAACAGACTTTTTTGATCAGTGCTCATTCGAATAGAAGAGACCTGATCCTGATGACCGATGAATTTGCGTACAGGTTCGTGTGAATCGATCTCCCACATTGTTAACTCCTTGTGTTGTGCGGATATCAAGTATAAGTCGTGTGGTCCCCAGGCTATATTTAAGGCCGAACCAAACTCCTGAAATTCCCAGTAGTGAAGTAATTTATTTGTTTTGAGATCATGAATTTTCATAGTGGCATCCCAGCTAGAGGTGATGATCTGAGTTTCATCTTCGCTAAAATGAATATCTAGTATCGGTTGTCGATACGATTGAATACTTTGAATGGAGTCTCCCGTTTGAGTATCCCATAAAATAATTTTTCCGTCACCACCAGCCGTCACAAGTCGGTTACCGTCTCTTGATAGTGCGTAACAGAGTACAGCTTTTTTATGACCGTTGTATTCCATTAAGGCTTTTCCAGTAGCAATGTCCCAGCGCTTTACTTTGGTGCCAAATTTTCCTTTGATGAGTTCTTTACCATTTTTAGAGATTAACAAATAGTTTTTTAAGCGAATATATTTGGCCATGCCCGCATCCCAGAAGTTATCCTGATCATAGGTAAGTCCACCTTTATCGCGATCATTTAAAAATCCAGTGAGTGATCCTGATTTCTTATTTCTTTCCAGGTCCCAGATAGTAACGGTATTATCATTTGATGTGATAAGAATTTCCTTCCCATTTTGCGTGAAAGCACATTCATTTATTTCTTCCGTTAATTGTGGGTCAATCTGGTAAATCAATTTGCCCGATTCGCTGTTATAAATGGTAATCAGATTATCTTCAGCAAGCATTAACTTCTTGCCATCCGGGCTCATTATTAATGCACGCAATTCATCAACTTTTTCAACAAATTGTTTTATCAATTGCCCATTTTCGAGACTGTATTTTTTTACAGGACCATTATGTGACGCCATAAAGAAATCCTTATTATTAGGGCTGAACGTAATTGATGTGTAGCAGCCTCCACACCATCCTTCTTTAAAATCAAATTTATAGACTTGCTTCCAATCAGAAGTTCGGTAAACAGTAGCTACCCGATTGTCTTCACCAAAACCTATAAATTTGCTATCCGGACTTATGGCAATACTTATTCCATATCCCCTTCCCTTATCAGGGTTCACATCAATTTCAGCCAACACTTTTTTTGATTGAAAGTCATATACATGTGCGATCCCTCCATAGCCACCAGTTACAAAAAACCTGCCATCAGTACTAAGCGCTACGTCGGTAAGAATTTGGTTATCGGGTTCGATCTTAAATATTTCTTTACCAGTGTGGGTTTCCCATACTCTCAGCGATTTATCGCCACTAGATGTTATTAGGTATTTGCCATCGCTCGAAAAGTCGAGACTGTTTACACTGGCTTCATGCCCGAGGAAGCTACGTACTTCTCGACCGGAGCTTAGCTCCCACAGTTTCGCAGATTTATCTCGGCTGCCAGTTGCCACATAATTACTGTCAGGACTTACGGCAACTGCGATCACCGCCAATTCATGGCCTTTTTGAATAATCGTTTCAATGGATTGACCTCTGGAAACGGATGTAAACAAAATCATGAGGATTGAACAGGTGTACCTCATCGTATTAAGAAATTAACTACTTGACTTTTTCCTCTGACTGCTCCAGTGATTCGGCATCTTCTGGCATTTCATCCCAGTTCTTAGGTTCTTCATTGTGCAAATACTGCAATATTTTTTGCTCTACTTGTTTTAATTTAAGACCCCGTACATATTTTCCATTTCGAGCTAAAATTAATCGTCCTGTTTCTTCAGAGATAGCAAGTACCAGGGTATCGGTTGTTTCACTCATACCAATGGCGGAACGATGACGGAGACCGAAATGAGGAGGTAAATGGTCGTTTTCGCTGACGGGTAAAACACAGCGAGCAGCCTTAATTCTTCCTTTGTAAATTATTATAGCACCGTCATGTAAGGGGCTGTTTTTATTGAAAATAGAAAGCAGCAGGCGCTTGTTAAGTTCGGAATCAAGAGGATCTCCCGTTTCCACATAAAACTTAAGTTCAATGTCTCGCGAAAAAACGATGAGTGCACCCGTGCGTGTAGCTTTCAATGTTTTCACCGCTTCCATAATCTGACTGATATCAATTTCTTCATGGTGGTCAGATCTCCAATTGGTTATCGTCTTAAAAATATCGTCGCGATTAATTTCTGTAGTTCGGCCAATCAGCAGCAAAAATTTTCTGATTTCCGGTTGAAAAAGAATGATGGTAGCGAGTACGCCCACACCCATGAATTGTCCGAGAATTGTTGCAAGCAATTCCATCTGTGCAGCACGAACAATCAGATAAATAAGGTAAAGTGAAAGTATGCCAAGGAAAATATTCATAGCAAGACTTCCACGAATCAATTTATATACCTGATAGAGCAGAACGGCCACCAATGAGATGTCGATCAAATCAACCCAGCTTACCTCGAGAAAACCTATTTTAAAAGCGAAAATCATCTACAACAAAGGTAGTGAAACTGTTTACTAATTTACGATGCGCTTAACGCTTTTATAATGACAGATTCAGCTTGCCAATAAGATGAATTGTCTCCTTAGCTTCCTTTACATCATGCGCGCGTATAAAGGTTGCTCCCTTTAATAATCCAATGGTATTAAGTGTGGTTGTTCCATTGAGAGAAAATTCGGGAGTTGTATTTAAGGTTTTCCAGATCATGGATTTTCTGGAAAGACCAATTAGTAGTGGTTTTTGAAGTATATGCAGCTGATCAAGATGATTCAAAAGTTCAAAATTTTGATCAATTGTTTTTGCAAATCCAAATCCAGGATCGATGATTACATCTTTTATTCCATGCTGATTTAATTGAAATAAAATAGGGTGGAAATAGTTGATGATTTCGTCAATCAAATTATGATAATGGGTGAACTCCCTCATGGTTTGTGGAGTACCTCGCATATGCATAATCACATACGGTACTTGCAATGCGGCCACGGTTTTAAACATGTCGTTATCCAATTGACCAGCTGAGATATCATTGATAACATCACACCCTTCCTGAACAGCCCGACTTGCAACCGTTGCCCTGAAAGTATCAATTGAAAGATAGATTTGTGGAAATTCTTTTTTGATCGTTTTGATGGCTGGAAGGACACGTTTCCATTCTTCCTCAGTGGAGATGTCTTGCGCACCAGGTCTGGATGAGTAGCCACCAATATCGATAAAATCGGCGCCATCAATGATCATTTTTTCAGCCTGATTCAATAGGTCACGTTCCCGCAAATAAAAACCACCATCGTAAAAACTATCTGGGGTCACGTTAAGGATGCCCATGATTT
>JAHEMS010000530.1 GCA_024643595.1 Bacteroidota bacterium | reverse complement strand
GGATTTAGGGTAGCGGGTTCCCACTGGGTGGAATGGGATGGAAAATATCAGGGAGGACAAGATGCCTCGGCGGGAATATATTTGATCGTGCTAAATGCCTATAACAAGCGGAGAGTTAATAAACTCGTGAAACTTCAATGAGGTAAGTGAATTTGAATACGATTTAATTACATGAAAAAAAACAGCTGCTGATTAATTTCCAGCAACAAATTCCCTTGTCTTTTCTTTAGGAAAAATTTTCATGTAAGACAGTTTATACGTGATCACTTTCCGCTTAAGCATTTCTGAATGCTCTCCTTCTAACAGATCCAGTGAGCCGGAAGCCATTGAAAAGTCACGGATCGACCCATCCGGTTCAATGTGTTTATAGATAAAGGCTTCTCCTGCAGACAAGGTGCTTAATTCGCCAACGATCGGATACTTATCCGTTACATGATAGCTCAGGGAGACTTCAATAAAATCACGGTGCGTATCGGGCCAATCCTTGAGGATAGCCACACGCCCATAATTATCCTTACGTTCAACGACTTTCACTTTTAGCTGTCCGGTGAAAAAATTCTTGCTCGATTTTGTGATCACACAAGAAACGGAATAGATGCCTTCTAATTTGTTAAAGGTTCCAGCTTCCTTACCCAAATAACGGTGCATCAAGTCCTCAAAATTTATTTCTTCGTAATGCGGTTTCTTAAATGACAGTCTGGATTGTGCGAAAGAATACTGCACCAGAAGTATCAGACACAGCAGTATAATTGATTTTATTTTCATTGCCTCAGCTATTAGACGTTGTTAAAAATACAGAAAACCAGCCTCAGATTTTATTCTTATTGCTTTAAATTATTTCATATTACCCATAATTCATCATATCAGGCTAAAACGGTCATGAATCGCATTTTCAAATTCATACTACTGGCTTGATTTTTCACTCGAAACAGGTACCTGATCACGGTCATGTTTTTAAAAATTGAAATGATTTATTTTTATTGAGATGAATCAAACGTTAAAAAATCTTTTAGCCATTGCTGTTGGTATTCTTCCAATCAATGTCATTATGATATGGTACCGATTGACGCAGACCGACACATTTACTACTATTGATATGCTGGTTTACCCGCTTCTTTTTGGTGGCGGTAATATTGTATTAATACTGGTCTTAAATAAGTTTTTATTAAAACAGAAAATCAAAGATTTTAACCCAGGGAGCGGTAAATGGTATTGGGACATCACTGCTGGAATTATTCTGACCATCATCTATTTTGGTTTGTTAATTATTGAACAAAAGACAATAACAGATTATTTGCCTCAAGCCAAACCTGCTTCCCAGGAATTAATCAACTTGTTGGTAGACCTTGCCAATAACCCAGTGCTATTGGCCATTTGGTTAGGTCCAGTGGTTTGGATAGGGGTGGCACTATTTGAAGAGCTACAAAGGATCTTTTTTTTGAATTGCCTATGGAAGTTATCGGGCAATCATTATTGGCAGTTATTTACAATTTTCCTGGTTTCAGTAATTTGGGGAGTTGCTCATCTATATCAAGGAACATTCGGAATAATCTCCGTTTCCATCCAGGGATTAGTGATGTCGCTATATTACTATAGGTATCGTAGAATCTGGCCCTTGATCGTTTCTCATGCACTATATGACAGCGTTCAGATCATGATGATGGTTATTCAAATCCGATCATAAATGAGCGCTCATCAGAACGTGTAAATACGTAAGCGAAAATTCTATATCTCCCAATAGCTACCACCTAATAATAACTGTTCCAGATTGCCTACACCTTTTGATTCAACTTCATGTTGAATTTGCTCAACAACCCGGTCGTCATACGAGCTGCGGTCGTCCAGGTTTTGCAAAATTCCCATAGGCCGTGGAAGTGTTTCAGAATATGTCATGTTGGCCAATATGAAAGCCAGTGTTGAATCCTTTTCATTATGTACCAGGGCATCGTTGATGCTATGTCCACCTTCTGTAAAGTCAACGACTTTAGGAGTAAAACCATCCATGATAATTCCCTTTTCTTTATTCTTTCCAAACACCAATGGTTTGCCGTGTTCCAGCCATACGGTATGGTCGTCACGTGAATCGGCATTGGTATAGAGATCAAAGGCGCCATCATTGAAAATACGGCAATTGGTATATATCTCTACGAACGAAAAACCTTTGTGCTGATGTGCTTTCAACAGGAGTTGTTGCAGTTGAGCGCGGTCCTTATCATGACCACGGGCAACAAAAGTTGCGCTGGCACCCAGAGCCAGGGCAACCGGATTAAATGGATCATCCAATGCCCCCAATGGTGACGACTTGGTCACCTGGCCGCGATGGGAGGTAGGTGAATATTGTCCTTTGGTCAGGCTATAGACTTCGTTGTTAAACATCAGCACATTCATATCCACATTTCTACGGCAGGCATGGATAAAATGATTTCCACCGATGCTCATGTTATCACCATCACCGGTTACTACCCACACGCTTAAATCAGGACGGGCAATTTTTAATCCACTCGCAATGGGTAATGCACGACCATGGATTCCATGAAACCCGTAAGTATCAATGTAATAG
>JAHEMS010000107.1 GCA_024643595.1 Bacteroidota bacterium | reverse complement strand
ATGATTGTCGCTAACCCAACCACACCATCTAATATTTTCCATTTATTGAGACGACAAGTGTCTTGGGAATTTAGAAAACCTTGTATTGTATTCTCACCTAAATCATTGCTGCGTCATCCTTCTGTAATATCTCCCATTGAGAATTTTACCAAGGGCATATTTATGGAAGTAATAGATGATGAAACCGTAACGGCAAAAAATGTGAAGAAGGTTGTGTTATGCTCAGGCAAAGTCTACTACGATTTATTGGAGGCGTCTCAAAAGAATAATGTAAAAAATATTGCATTGGTGCGCATGGAACAATTACATCCATTTCCGCAGAAGCAATTGAATGCTGTTCTTAAGAAGTATAAAGGAGCCAAGCTGGTATGGGTTCAGGAAGAGCCATCAAATATGGGGTATTGGTCTTACATTCTTCGCTACATGAGCGGGCTAGAGTTGATATCGCGCAAGGCGAGTGCTTCACCGGCCACAGGTTATTCAAAAGTTCATAAAGCAGAACAGGAAAAAATAGTAAAACAAGCATTAGACTTATAATCTTCACAAAACGATAATTGAAATGGCGCAACAAGTAAAAGTTCCTACCGTAGGAGAGTCAATCACGGAGGTAACCATTGCCAACTGGCTAAAAAATGATGGAGATGTAGTGAAGATGGATGAAGTAATTGCTGAACTCGAATCTGATAAAGCGACATTCGAGTTACCGGCACCACAGGCAGGTATATTGAAAATAACCAAAGCCAAAGGAGAGGTGGTGCCTATCGGTGAAGTTATTTGCGAAATTACAGATGGAGGGAAGACAACAAATGCAAGCCCGTCAACGGAGGCTAAATCGCCTGCGGCTACGCAGCCAGCGAAGACCACCGGTGGAGTCAGGGAAATGAAAGTTCCTACAGTTGGTGAATCCATCACGGAAGTGACGATTTCAACCTGGCTGAAAAAAGAAGGTGATTTTGTAAAATTAGATGAGATCATTGCCGAAGTTGAATCTGACAAAGCCACATTTGAGTTACCAGCAGAGGCAAACGGAATCCTTCATATCATCGCTAATGAAAAGACAACGCTGCCAATTGGTGGCTTGATTTGTAAAATTGAAGTCACGGAAAATGCACCGGTATCAGCATCAGCTACTTCCGTTTCTTCTGCATCAACAGTTTCTTCCGATGATAAAAACTATGCCTCCGGTTATCCATCACCAGCGGCCGCAAAAATATTAGAGGAGAAAGGAATCCCCGCTTCACAGGTTGTGGGGACAGGGGTAGGTGGGCGGATTACGAAGGAAGATGCGGAAAAGGCAAAAGTTGCTACAACGAAATCGGAGACACCCAAAACGCCAGGTAATCCTCCGGTAATAGCAGCGGGTGGAGGACGTAATAAACGTTCAGAGAAAATGACTTCGCTCCGTAAAACAATTGCCAGGCGTCTTGTTGCGGTAAAGAATGAAACTGCAATGCTCACCACGTTCAATGAGGTTGACATGAAACCGGTAATGGATCTTCGCTCAAAATACAAAGAGAAGTTTAAGGAGAAGTATGGAGTAGGGCTTGGTTTTATGTCGTTCTTCACGAAAGCAGTATGTGTTGCTTTGAAAGAATTTCCTGCTGTCAATGCTCAAATCAATGGCGATGAAGTTATTTATCATGACTATTGTGATGTATCAATTGCCGTATCAACACCACGGGGTTTAGTGGTGCCGGTGATCCGGAACGCTGAATCCTTATCGTTTGATCAGATCGAAGCGGAAGTGGTTCGGCTGGCCACTAAAGGTCGAGATGGAAAACTATCGATCGATGAAATGCAGGGAGGCACATTTTCAATCACCAATGGTGGAGTGTTTGGATCAATGCTGTCCACACCAATCATCAACCCCCCGCAATCCGCAATTTTAGGTATGCATAATATTGTTGAGCGTCCTGTTGTTAAAGATGGTCAAGTGGTTGTTCGCCCGATTATGTACCTGGCTTTATCCTATGATCATCGTATTGTTGATGGCCGTGAATCAGTAAGCTTCCTGGTGCGTTTGAAAGAATTGCTGGAAGATCCGGGACGCTTAGTGCTTGGAGTATAATATTTTAGAATCTGAAAACAAGAATTTGAAGTTATAGTTATGCAATACAACGTCGCAGTTATAGGTTCAGGTCCGGGTGGTTATGTTGCAGCCATTCGATGTGCGCAACTTGGTTTTAAAACAGCCATTATTGAAAAATATCAGACATTGGGCGGAACCTGTTTAAATGTAGGTTGTATTCCATCCAAAGCACTGCTTGATTCATCAGAACATTTTCATAATGCGGCGCACACGTTCAGCGAGCATGGCATTGAAATAAATGCCCCTAAGGCAAATCTGGCCCAGATGATAAAAAGAAAGTCGGGTGTAGTGAAATCCAATGTGGATGGTATTGCATACCTGATGAAGAAAAATAAGATAGATGTTTATACGGGAACTGGATCTTTTGTTGACAAGCATAAGATCAAAGTGAAGGCAAAGGATGGAAAGGAAGAGGTCATCACTAGCGACAACGTTATCATTGCAACTGGCTCGAAACCAACTCCATTGCCGTTTGCACCATTTGATAAAAAGAGAATTATTTCGAGTACGGAGGCGCTTGAATTAAAAGAAACACCAAAACACCTGATTGTCATTGGGGGAGGTGTAATCGGGATGGAATTGGGTTCCGTTTATGCACGGATAGGTTCCAAAGTCACGATAGTTGAATATTTGGATAATTTAATTCCTACCATGGATGGTACGCTGGGCAAGGAACTCGTAAAAGTTGCTAAAAAACTTGGGATGGAAATATACCTGGGACATAAGGTCACCGCGGTTCAAAATAAAGGAAAGGAAGTAATCGTAAAAGCGGAACCAAAGAAAGGTGGTGATGCAATTGATTTGAAAGGAGATTATTGTTTGGTGAGTATAGGCAGACGACCGTACACGGATGAATTAGGGTTGGATAAAGTGGGCATTGAACTTGATAAAGGAAAAGTTCCGGTAGATGATCATCTAAAAACTAAGGTGGATAACATCTATGCTATTGGTGATGTAGTTCGTGGAGCCATGCTCGCTCATAAAGCGGAGGAAGAAGGCGTGATGGTAGCAGAGCAATTGGCTGGGCAAAAGCCACATATAAATTACTTGTTAATTCCAGGAGTTGTCTATACTTGGCCGGAGGTAGCCAGTGTAGGTTTCACCGAGGAGCAGTTGAAGGAGCAGGGCAAACCGTACAAAGTCGGTAACTTTCCATATAAGGCATTAGGTCGAGCCAGGGCTTCGATGGATCTTGATGGTTTGGTGAAAATAATCGCAGATAAAAATACCGATGAGATTCTGGGTATTCATATTATTGGAGCTCGCGCTGCGGATATGATTGCAGCAGGAGTAGTGGCCATGGAATATCGTGCTTCTGCAGAAGATATTTCAAGGATGAGTCATGCCCATCCCACGTATATGGAAGCGGTAAAGGAGGCTTGTTTGTCAGCTACAGCCAGTCGTCCTATTCACTTATAGGAATTTAATAGCTTACTGATCAGAAGAGATCTGATCAGTAAAGACGATACCACAGGAATTAAAAAAACATTTAGCTGTTGGGGAAGAAAATACCAGAAGAGCAATGTAGCAGCAAGCAGCATCCACGTTCCCTTGATGTACTTTTTTAACCATTCCGGAGATGAAGTCTTCAAGAAGAGGATGGCAGCAACTGCATGGAATGGAAATGCCCACAGTAAATTGAAATTGTTGGCAGCTGCCTGATGATCAGTGACTGTCCAGAGTAGTAATAATAAAATTCCCACCCATCCCACAATGGAAAATAAGACGACATCAAACCATTTGGTTATTTTTTTTCTTTTCCAGTCATAATAGGATAGCCAGGCGGTTAAGAAAAAGAATAAGCAAAATACTATCCAGGGGTGAAAGAAACTGAAAGGGATGCCTTCCGGAATAGCTTCATAGATAGCGATCTTTTCTTTTACAATAGCTTGATTATTGATCGTTGCATTATCGAAAGAGTATTCTATATAGTCGGGGAGAAACATGTATTCATAAGGGGCTGCTTTTTTATCCATCGGTAACCCTAAACAGATATCGATGCCTAAATCACCCCATGGCTGAGACCCGAGGTACAAATCGGTAAGTTCTCGAATCGTATAATCAGATTTTATGAAGGAACCATCAAATAGTAATTCTGGTCCCATGGTTTCAACCAACACGTCCCTGATTTTAGTAGCACAATTATTGTAAAAGTAGTCGTAACGATAGGTTTGATTTTCTGGTAAGCCATTCCATTCAAGGTAATCGAATAGTTTTTGTTTTTGAACCAACGATAAATTCAGTACCTGTTCATGAATAAAGCGATTATGATTAATATAATAATCACGAAAGTGGGGATAGTGGTATACCCCTAACTTATAGTATAAATAACCTCTCGCAAAGTTGAGGTAGAAATTAGGTTGATCGAAATCAAATACACCATAATTGTAGGCGAAGTCAATTTGATTTTGTGGATCATACACACGAATAGCACTATGACCAAAGGCGGCATATAATTCATCGGCATAAGGACCACAAGTGATTATTGAAACCTGGGATTGATCGGAGAGTAAAATGTTTTGTGCGCTCAGGTTATAGGCAACCAACAATAATAGCGATAAGCAGATATTCTTCATCCTAAAAATATGTAATGTTAAAGATAAGACAAACGAGTAGTAAACGGTAATTTTGGAAGATCGCTATGATGGACTCCCTATTTGATATCCTGAACCTGGTTAAACGAATGACGCCTGCAAGGCTTTTAAATGCCAGTGGCGTCTTATTTAGCTATTATTATTCCAGGCTATCTGGAAAACCTTATCATTGGTCATTGCCCTTTAGTGTTTCCATTGAACCAACCACCTCATGTAATCTTCGTTGTCCTGAGTGCCCTTCCGGATTGCGATCATTTACACGCCCAACCGGTATGTTGCAATTTGATTTGTTTAAGGGAACCATTGATGCCCTAAAAGATTCGCTCTTATATCTTACTTTTTATTTTCAAGGGGAACCGTATCTGCATCCGCAATTTTTGGATTTTGTTAGTTACGCGTCTTCCAGGAATATTTACACAACCACTTCCACCAACGCACATTATCTAACGGAAGCCATGGCGAAGCGAACTATTCAATCCGGACTTGATCGGTTGATTATTTCGATTGATGGAACAACACAGGAAGCCTATGAAGGTTATCGTGTTGGGGGGAGATTGGACAAAGTAATTGAAGGAACAAAAAATATTGTTCGGTTTAAAAAAGAACTTAACTCACAAACTCCCTTTGTCGTATTTCAATTTCTGGTGGTCAGGCAAAATGAGCATCAGATTGATGAGGTAAATAAACTGGGTAAAGACTTGGGAGTAAATCAGGTGGCCTTTAAAACGGCTCAGATTTATCAATTTGAAAATGGTTCTGACCTGATCCCAACGATTGATAAATATTCGAGGTATAAAAAAAATGCGCAAGGCAAATATGCCATTAAAAATAAATTACTTAATCAATGCTGGAAGATGTGGCATAGTTGCGTCATTACCTGGGATGGCAAGGTAGTTCCTTGTTGTTTTGACAAAGATGCACATCATGTTATGGGCAATTTGAATGATCTTTCTTTCGACTCAATTTGGAAAAGTGATGCCTATAATCACTTTAGAACTTCATTATTAAATTCCAGGAGTCAAATCGAAATATGTAAAAACTGTACGGAAGGAACACGAGTTTGGGTTGAATCTTAAAGTCCTTTGACTTTAAGGTCATTTTCAATTTTTTGCAAATCCAAGGCACCACATTTACCACATCCTGATTCACAGGCGTTCTTTGCCTGAAAAGAACGATAGGCAAGTCTACCTAAATAAATGGCTGCACCTATAAAAATTAAGATTATTAAGATTTGTTGAAACATGAGACAAAGTTATACACCTCATTCATAACACCTATTTTTTATTAATAATTTGTCGTATACAAATAAAGTCTCTTTCAGATGGATTTTGCAAATGAATGAGGTCTATTTCCACCATTTTTCCTGAATGACTTTAAGCATTTGATCGTGAGCATGACCACCAGCGCAAAGTTCACCTCCGAAGATGTAATTCGAACCACCTTTAAAATCGGATACAGTTCCACCGGCTTGTTGTACGATAAATGCCCCTCCGGCTACGTCCCAGGCCTTCAGGTTATACTCAAAAAATCCTTCTAGTCGTCCGCAGGCAACATAGGCAAGATCAATCGCAGCGCTACCAAGTCTTCTGATGCCATGTGTGTTTTCAAGAAAATCTTTGATGATATCAAGGTAATCTTCTTTTTTTTCTGAATGATAATATGGGAAGCCAGTAGCCAACAGACATTCTTCGAGTTTCTTGATTGGAGAAATTTTTATTTCTTTTCCGTTACACTTGGCCTGCTGACCTTCGATGGCATGAAAGCATTCTTTACGACTCACATCATATACAATACCTAATATAGTCTGATCACTTTTTTGCAAACCTATACTAATGGCGTAAAGAGGTAATCCGTGCAAATAATTGGTAGTGCCGTCTAAGGGGTCTATTATCCATCGATATTCATTCGTGCCAGCTTTGTCTGTACCTTCTTCCGCAATGAATCCAGAACCGGGTAATTCTTTAGATAATCGTTCAACAATTCTTTTTTCTGACTCTTTATCCACATAGGATACCAAGTTACTTGAACTGCCTTTTTGTTCAATTTTACTTAGATCAAATCCATCTAATTCTTTACTCATGAATGAGCCTACCTCGTGGCAAAGCTCAATTACATTTTTTTCAAGGGACGTGAGATTCATTTCTTTTTAACTTTATTTTTTACAAATGATAAAAGTAAAATAAGGACAGAAATCCAGGCAGATGATCGGGTAATTAATTCACCCCGATCTCTGTAATTTTTATTCAAGGTATCACCAAAGCCACTGTATAATGAAATCATTTGTTCTCTATTAATTCCGGCCGTATCCAAATAGTAAGTTGAATAAATAATGGGTCCAGCTAACAGGAGAATTGCTAATCCAATATAGTACCAGTTATAGCCGCGATTTTTAAAAAATCCAAGAAAAAAAAACAAATTAACGGTAAGCACCCAAATGGAAATACCAAGATATCCGAAGTGTACATTCCATTTCCACCAATTATTCATAAGTGTTAACGCATCGGCAAGAAAGAAAAAATCGCCTCTCCACGGAAGCTTCAACAGAAGGTATTCTAAGCCAAGCCAGAAAAAAATAATGGTAAATTTACCAATTCTGCTACCCAGGTTTTGGTATGCAAATGCATACCCGGCAAATGTCAGTGTCATTAAAATAGACTGAGCGAGGACGGGGATTAAAAGTGTAGTATCAAAGAAACTTGCACAGAAAAATGAAATTGCCAACGAAAGGAGAATCAGCTCCAGGTAGTTCCATGGCGCATTATTTTTTTTTGCTAAATCGGAAATAGCAAATAATGGTGCGATGCCGACAAAAACTAACAAAGGGAATGTCTTCATTAGCCACCCTGCCGATAATAGAACGGTAGCCATCGTGGCGAGCATCAATACATTTTGATAAATCCAATTATTGTTTTTTGCCATCGATCACCAAAACAATTTCTCCTTTTACATCTTTTGTCGAAAAATGATGAAGCACTTCCTGTACAGTTCCTGTAAAAGTTTCTTCGTGCAGTTTAGTGAGTTCGCGAGAAACCGATATTCTCCTATCCGATCCAAAAAATTCAATGAGTTGCTCCAACGTTTTTATTAATCGATGGGGTGATTCATAGAGTACGATGGTGCGATCTTCTTCTGCTAACTTTTTTAATGTAGTTTGCCTCCCCTTTTTATGCGGAAGAAATCCCTCGAACACAAAACGATCTGTTGGGAAACCAGATTTAACCAGCGCGGGGATGAGTGCAGTGGCACCAGGCAAACAATCTATTTTCAATCCGGCTTTTAGCGCCTCCCTCACTAGTAAAAAACCAGGATCAGAAATTCCTGGTGTTCCAGCATCGCTGACTAATGCCATTATTTCACCTTCTTTCATCCGTTCAATCAATCCGGCAAGCGCTTTATGTTCATTGAAAATATGAAAACTTTGAAGCGGTTTTGATATCCCGTAATGGTTGAGCAGAAATCCAGATGTTCGTGTGTCCTCCGCTAAAATAGTATTCACAATTTTTAAAACATCCAATGCACGCAACGTGATATCGCCCAGATTTCCTATGGGAGTTGGCACTAGGTATAGAGAAGTAGTTGGAGTGCTCAAATAGTTAATAGTTGATCAATTGCCTTGGCTAATTTTCTATCCTTATCAGTTATTACATGGCCAGCATCGTGGGTGGTGAGCTCAATAGTTACCTTATTGTACACATTAGACCAATTTGGATGATGATCCATTTTTTCAGCGAGTAATGCAACCTTAGTCATAAAACCAAATGCATCTTTGAAGTCCACGAATATGAAAGATCTGATCAGTCGGTTATTTTCTTCTATCCACATAGTATTTGGAATTGGTTAATAAAGATAAAATAATCAGTTCAGGTTTCTAAGAGGTTACGTGCATTCTACCTATCAGAGAGCGATTATCCCCTCAATGATGGATGCGGTTTGGTAAACCTCAATAACGGCATCGCTGGAGGGCATCATCATATTGATCGTTATACTGGTGTATTTTCCATTTTTCGACAACTTGGCAGAGCTGGTATGATTGGGAAATAAATTTCTCACTTCTTCCTCTTTTTCTGTCGGCACTATGAATTTAAAGGTGTAGAGCGATGGCCACGCATAATGATCCTCCAGTTTCTTTTTAAAATTAATTAACCAGTTTGCATCCATGTTAAAAGTAAAACGCCCCGTTGGTCGGGGCGTTGCTTTCATATTGTTAGATAATTAAAAGAATTTATATCGCTTGTCCTGAATGTCAGCGCCAGATTTTATGGCTTCTGAAATTCCAAGACTAGAACGTCCATTCAAGCCTTGAAGCAATTGATTTTTAAACATAGCGTAATCTCCAACCGCCGGGGCAGTTGTTTTATTCTGTAGTTCAATAATCAATACACCATTTTCCCCTGCAAATGGAGGAGTTCTCTTTCCGTTTTCTAAGGAAAAAGCTTTGCCAACAGCTACGGGATCAAGACCTACAGAGGGTAATGTGTTTGAGTTCATTTTTAAATCACTCGATGAATTAATGGTTGCATCCGAACCAAAAGCTGCAGCAATTTCTTCCAACGTTCCTTTTTGCGTGGCTAATGTTTCAATGATTTTTTTACCTTTTAATTCATTCTTCACCGCAGGCGTAATTTCTTCTTTTACTTTATCAAATGACTTAAACCCTTCTTCAACTTCACTGGTCATAACCGCCACAACGTATGTTTGATCCAAATCAAAAACATCTGAAACTTTGCCCACTTTTG
>JAHEMS010000106.1 GCA_024643595.1 Bacteroidota bacterium | reverse complement strand
CTTATTGGTGGGTACGAACCAAACCCGATTTTTAGTATGGGGCACACTGGCAGAAGCGGTTGTCAATATTCTGCTGGATTATGCAATGATATTTGGACACTTTGGATTTCCATCATTAGGATTTAATGGTGCGGCCTATGCTTCCATTATTGCTGAGGCCTCAGGGCTAATCGTGATCTACGCAGTTATTCATTTTAATGGAATTCATAAGACATTTTCATTTTATGATCAGAGAACAATTGATTTTTCAATAGTTAACCGAATACTTACCCTTTCAACACCGTTGATCCTGCAGTTTGCCATCAGCATTATCAGTTGGGAATATTTTTATATACTGGTAGAACACCATGGTCCCAGAGCGTTAGCCATATCCAACACCATGCGAAATATCTTTGGGTTGTTTGGTATATTCTGCTGGGCATTTGCTTCAACTACCAACACGATGGTAAGCAATATCATTGGCCAGGGAAAAACTGATGAAGTTGTACCGCTGGTCAAACGGGTGGTTACCATGAGCCTGGGTATTTCAATTTTTATTTTCCTGGTATTAAATGCGGTTCCTTCATTCTTTTTATCTTTTTATAGCCAGGGAGATGAATTTATTGCTGAAGCAATTCCGATTGTACGGATTGTGTCAGTGGCACTTCTGATGATGTCTGCTGGAACCATCTGGCTCAATGCGGTAACAGGAACGGGCAATTCACGGGTGAATTTGCTCATAGAGTTTGTGACCATTGTTGTCTACTGTGTGTACGTCTATGTGGTATTGGAAAAATGGAATCTTTCAATCGCCTGGGGTTGGGCGAGCGAATGGGTATACTGGATCAGTATGTTCTCAATGGCCTTTTTCTATATGAAATCAGGTAAGTGGAAAAATAAAGTGATTTAAACTTACCAGGACTTGGTGGAGCGGTGTAATGCTATCTATACGGGAAAGAATTTTCTAACACTTGATATTAGATCAAACAAAAAGGCCACCTGAATAAGTGGCCTTTCGTTTTGGAAAACAGTTTAATTCAATTTTTCTTCAACTGATCAAACTTACTAGCGGTTGGCTTTTTAGGAAATACATTGTCACCCAAATTCACATCAGCAGTTTCCTGATTTGGATCGATCACGATGTTGGTCACTTCCTTCTCCTTAACAAAAACCTTCTTCACTTCCTTTTCATTTAACCGCCAGATTTCTGCCGGAATTCTTTCCAGTTCTTTTGTGCCATCTTTATAGGTCCACTCTATAACAATAGGCATCACCAGGCCTCCCGTATTTTTAAGTGTGAGTTCATAAATATTCTTTCCATCCATTTTGGAACGAATCTCATTGTCGTTGACGCGAGCACGAAAGTCGCGATACATCTCCTCCGGGGTATTCGTCACCGTAAACTCTTGTGGCCCCTGGCTGAAATCCGTTGCTTTTTCTGCATTCTTTTTTGCCAGATCGCCTTTTTGGGTCGTCACCCCTTTCTTTTCTGGATCCACGGCTTGCTTTTTCACCTGATACCACTTCACATCATCCAGCGTAATATCTGTATTGTCGGTAGTATAAAACCAACCTCTCCAGAACCAGTCGAGGTCAACCGCGCTTGCATCTTCCATGGTGCGGAAAAAATCTGCCGGTTTGGGATGCTTAAAAGCCCAACGTTCAGAAAATTCTTTAAACGCTTTATCAAAAAGTTCCGGTCCCATTACCGTTTCTCGAAGAATGGTAAGACCAGCAGCCGTTTTGGTGTACCCATTACTTCCGCCATAGGATCCCTGATTGTCGGCAGTTGCCATGATCGGGCGCATCATCGCTTTGTCACCTTTCATAAAGTTGACTATGTCTTTTGGTGTGTTGGAGTTATAACCAAGATTGGGATATCGGGCATTCATCGTTTCTTTTTCAAGGAATGAATTCAATCCTTCATCCATCCATGTCCATTGGCGTTCATCTGAATTGATAATCATGGGGAAATAGTTATGACCTACTTCATGAACAATAATGTATACACAACGCATGCGCACGCGATCGGAGATCGTCCCGTCTTTTGCCGGGCGGCCACCATTAAAAGATATCATCGGATACTCCATCCCACCGCCTACCCAGTTCACGGAATAAGCTGTTGGGTAAGGGTAAGGAATTGTGCGCTCGGTATAAATGTCCAGGGTGTTTTTAATCGCAAGAGTAGATTCTTTTGACCATAAAAGATTGCCTTCCTTCGGATAGAGCGATTGTGCGAGTGGGGTTTTGTCGGCATTCTTTACCGCCATGGCATCCCAGATAAATTTGCGTGAGGAGGCAAAGGCAAAGTCACGTACATTCTCTGCATGAAACTCCCACGTGCTTTTCTTTTTGGAGCGTTCCTTCTCCTTCTTCACAGCTTCTTCTTCAGTTACTATCCAAACTTGTTTATCAAACGTCGTGCGTGCGGTTTCAAAGCGCGATATCTGTTCTTTGCTTAACACATCTTTTGGATTTTGTAACCAGCCAGTTGCTCCAACAATATGATCAGCGGGAACGGTGATACGCACCTTGTAGTCACCAAAGGTGAGGGCAAACTCTCCTCCTCCCAAATATTGCTTGTTCTGCCAGCCCTCATAATCATCAAATACGCACATACGTGGGAACCACTGTGCGATGAAGTAGATATAGTTACCATCCTCCGGAAAGAATTCCATACCACTACGACCACTTATCTTCATCATGTCGTTGATGTTGTAACTCCAGTCAACTTTGAAGGTAAATTTTTCACCGTTCTTCAATGGTTGCGGCAGATCGACCCGCATCATAGTGAAATTGATAGTATGGCTGAGGGGCTTGTCATTTACATCTCTCACTGACTTAATTTGATAACCACCTTTGAAATCATAGGCGCCAGTCGAAGTAGCCAAAAACTTAGCGGGGATGGAATCACGAATCGTACTTCCTGACGTTTTTTTTGTCATGCTGTTAGGATCATTTATGTTTTGATCCAGTTGTAACCATAAATAGTTGAGTGATTCTGGGGAGTTATTATGATACGTAATGGTTTCAGATCCTGTAAGCGATTGATTTTCGTCATTCAATTCAACATTGATAACATAGTCTGCCTGTTGCTGCCAGTACGCCGGGCCCGGTGCACCCGAACTTGAACGGTAGGTGTTTGGGGTTGGCAGTATTTGATTAAGCTGCTCAAATTTGCCCTGCCAATCCTTCTGTTGCCCAAATGATGAAATGGAAATGGCAGTGATAAGTAATAAGAATAGTTTTTTCATGGATAGTATAGCGCGGTTATTTCTTCTTTAATTCGTCAAACTTACTGGAGGGTGTTGCCTTTGGAAAGGCGTTGTTATCATTGTTCACGTCGGCAATTTCGTTGATAGGGTCGATGATTACGCTGGTTACCTCCTTTTCCTTCATGAAAACTTTCGTCACTTTCTTTTCATTGGTGCGCCAGATTTCAGCGGGGATTCTTTCGATTTCTTTGGAGCCGTCTTTATAGGTCCATTCAATAACTACAGGCATTAACAGACCTCCTTTGTTACTAAGGGTTACTTCATATAAGTTTTTATTATCGAGTTGACTGATCATCGCCTTGTCATCAATACGCGCACGGAAGTCGCCATAGAAGCGATCATCAGTTGGCAGCACCGTAATGTATTGCGGACCATTGCTGAAATCATCACCACCTTTACCTGATGCATTACCTGATGTGCCTAATGTTCCTGCTGTCACATTTTTGCCTTTGCTTTCAACATCTTTGGTTTCTTTCTTTACTTTAAACCATTTCACGTTGTCAATGCTTTGATCCGCATAGTCAGTGGTGTAAAACCAGCCTCTCCAGAACCAATCCAGATCAACTGCGCTGGCGTCCTCCATGGTGCGGAAAAAGTCAGCCGGTTCAGGATGTTTAAATGCCCATCGTTGAGCATATTCTTTGAATGCTTTGTCGAAAAGTTCAGGCCCCATAATGGTTTCACGTAAGATGCTAAGAGCAGTCGCGCACTTTGCATATTGTTCATTACCAAAATTCTGTCGCACAACGGATTCCGAATTGACCATCAACGGTCGCTGGTATTCAGGACTACTTTTCATGTAGGACAAGATCATCTTTGAAGGTCCCTCCATGCCAAATGTATTTGAACCGTTCAATTCAGAAGCGGTTGTCGGATAGTTCTCTACCTGGGTACGGTACTGAACAAAGGTATTTAGTCCCTCATCCAGCCAGGTCCATTGTCGTTCATCACTGTTGATTATCATAGGGAAAAAATTGTGGCCTACTTCATGAATTATAACATTGATCATCCCTGCCCTCGTGCGGTCGTTATACTGGCCATCCTTATTTGGCCTTCCAAAGTTGAAGCAAATCATGGGGTATTCCATACCAAGTGCGGCTGCATGAACAGAAGTTGCCTGGGGATAAGGATAATTCAGGGAATATTTGGAATAGGTAGTTAGGGTATTTTTTACCGCCAGCGTTGATTCTTTCTCCCACAATGGATTCCCTTCTTTGGGGTAGTATGACATTGCCAATGGAGTATGGTCACCCACTTTTACTGCCATCGCGTCCCAAATGAATTTACGGGATGTAGCGAAACCAAAGTCGCGGACATTTTCGGCATAAAACTGCCAGGTCTTTTTGGTAGTTGCCCTGGTTTTTTCCTTAGCCGTGGCTTCAGCCTGGGTAACAATCACCACGGGTTTATCAAAGGTCGATTTAGCTTTTTCAAAGCGTTGTAGCTGGTCAGGGGTAAGCACCTCCTTAAGGTTTTGAACCATCCCCGTTGCGGCAACAATATGATCTGAGGGCACGGTCAGGTTTACGGAATAGTTTCCAAACGTCAATGTAAACTCGCCCTGTCCTAAAAATTGTTTGTTCTGCCAACCCACCACATCATCATACACACACATGCGTGGATACCACTGGGCGATAATGTACAAGTAATTGTCGTCATCCGGGAAGTATTCCATGCCGCTACGTCCATCGTTTGGCGTCATGTTATGTAGGCGGTTATTAATATTAAATGACCACTCAATGGAAAATG
Organism: Bacteroidota bacterium; assembly: GCA_024643595.1. Lineage (GTDB taxonomy): Bacteria > Bacteroidota > Bacteroidia > Cytophagales > Cyclobacteriaceae > ELB16-189. The sequence goes on along the minus strand of JAHEMS010000106.1, from coordinate 4,441 downwards.
AAATTTGATTGCCTGGTAAAAGCGGCTTTGGAAGATCAATCCGCATCATGGTATTGTTGATGAGGTAAGACAAATTCTTTCCGTCACTTTCCTTAACTGATTTGATTTTGAACCCTCCATCAAAATCATGTAAACGAAGAGCACCAGCCACACTGGCCGCATTGGCAGAATCACGAATAGAATATTGACTGGTCTTGCTGGTCATGCTGTTGGCCTCATTGATGTTCTGATCCAGCTGAAGCCATAGGTATTTCAAAACTTCGGGAGAGTTATTGTGATAGGTAATCGTTTCGCTGCCAGTGATGCTTTGGCGGGTATCGTTCAGTTCAGCATTGATTACATAGTCGGCCCGTTGTTGCCAGTATTTAGGACCGGGAGCCCCAGAGCCACTCCGATACTCATTGGGTGTGGGAAGCAGTTGGTCTAACTGTTCAAATTTGCCTTGCCATTCTTTTTGCTGGGCAACAGCGTAAACGCTTCCCATCACAAGAAGCAAGACAATAAATTTTTTCATAGGGGATCGTTTTAAACAAACCTGCCACTCCAAAAATGAAATGGCAGGCTATAATTATTTCTTTTTTAGTTCATCAAACTTACTGGGTTGTGATGCCTTTGGGAAACTGTTATTATCAATGCTCACATCGGCAATCTCATTTTTAGGATCGATCACAATGTTTGTTACTTCTTTATCCTTTGAGAATACTTTGGTGACTTTGCTTTCATTGGTACGCCAGATTTCAGCAGGAATTCTTTCCAGCTCTTTGGTCCCGTCTTTATAGGTCCACTCAATAATTACCGGCATCATCAATCCTCCTTTATTGGTGAGCGTGATTTCGTAGAAATTTTTATTTTCAAGTTTGCTGATCATTGACTTATCATCAATGCGCGCCCTGAAGTCACCATAAAAGCGATCATCCGTTGGCAATACGGTAATATATTCAGGGCCGTTACTGAAGTCGGAATTTCCTTTTCCATCGCCTTTACCGGATGTTCCTAAATTTCCTTGCTTCACATTTTTACCCTTGCTCTCTACGTTCTGGGTTTCTTTTTTCACTTTAAACCACTTCACATTATCTACACTTTGATCGGCGTAGTCGGTTGAGTAAAACCAACCTCTCCAGAACCAATCCAGGTCAACAGCGCTGGCATCTTCCATCGTACGGAAAAAATCTGCCGGCTTGGGGTGTTTAAAGGCCCAGCGTTGAGCATATTCTTTAAATGCTTTGTCGAATAGCTCCGGGCCCATTACGGTTTCGCGAAGGATGTTTAATGCAGTCGCACATTTTGCATACTGTTCATTTCCAAAATTATTTCGTACTACCGTTTCAGAGTTGACCATCAATGGACGTTGCAGTTCAGCGCTGCTCTTCATATAAGGAACAATGGCGGAAGATGGTCCTCTTCGTTGTGGCATATCAGGATAGTTTTCTACCTGGGTACGATACTGTACGAATGAATTCAATCCTTCATCCATCCATGTCCATTGGCGTTCATCATTGTTGATGATCATGGGATAGAAGTTGTGTCCTACTTCGTGAATAACCACCCCAACCAATCCCCACTTCTGGCGATCGGTAAAAGTGCCATCTTTCTTTGGTCGGTTCCCATTGAAGCAAATCATAGGATACTCCATTCCAATGTTGGCAGAATGAACCGAGGTGGCTTGGGGATACGGATAGTCGATCGAATATTTTGAATAAGTCACCAGGCAGTTCTTGATTGCCTTGGTTGATTCTTGTTCCCACAAAGGATTTCCTTCTTTCGGATAATAGGACATGGCAAGGGGTGTTTTATTTCCGACTTTAACAGCCTGAGCATCCCATAAGAATTTGCGGGAGGAAGCAAAAGCAAAATCACGCACATTCTCGGCGTAGAATTTCCAGGTCTTTTTGGTGGCAGCTTTTGTTTTTTCCCTCGCGGTAGCTTCCGCTTGCGTTACGATCATTACGGGTTTATCGAACGTGGTCTTTGCCTTTTCAAAACGGGTAATTTGTTCGGCACTCAATACCTCAGTTGGGTTTTGCACCATGCCAGTGGCGGCAACTACGTGATCTGCCGGCACGGTTAGGTTTACGGCATAATTACCAAACGCCAGGGTAAATTCACCTTGCCCTAAAAATTGTTTGTTTTGCCAACCGACAACATCATCATAGACGCACATGCGAGGAAACCATTGCGCTATGATATAAACATAGTTGTCGTCTTCCGGAAAATATTCCATGCCACTACGACCATCGTTGAATGTCATATTGTGCATGCGGTTGTTGATGTTGAAAGACCATTCCACGGAAAATGACATTTGTTTGCCGGCGGGCAACGCCTGGGGCAAGTCTACTCTCATCATGGTGTTGTTGATCGTATAGGGAAGCTCTTTGCCATTGGCGTCCTTAACGGACTTGATCTTGAACCCCCCATCAAAATCATGCAAACGAAGATCAGATGCCAGCGTACGCATGTTTATTGAGTCACGAATTGAGTTGTCATCACTCATTGCGGTCATGCTGTTTTTCTTGTTAATGTTCTGATCGAGCTGTAACCACAGGTATTTCAGTACATCAGGTGAATTATTGAAGTAAGTGATGGTTTCGCTTCCGCTGATGCTTTGATTGGTATCGTTTAATTCTGCGGTGATTACATAATCGGCGCGCTGCTGCCAGTATTTGGGACCGGGCGCACCTGAACCACTGCGGTATTCATTGGGAGTAGGAAGCAATTGGTCCAATTGCTCAAACTTACCTTGCCATTTGGCAGCCTCCTGAGCCATTGCCCCGGCAGAAACAATCATTAAATAGAGAAATACAATTCGCTTCATAATTAAAATTTAATCGATGGATTAATCATTAAAAAAAACTTACCAAAAAATGCGATCCTTAAGGAGAACAAGGGCTATTCCTGCTATGGCTGAAGACAGCACCATTTTAAGATCTCTGCGTGATACTTTTGCCAAGTCTACTAAAATAAAACTCACGGCCAAAAAAAGAGCCACTACTATTATTTGACCGAGCTCTAATCCAAGATTAAAGGCTAATAGTTGGGATATGATGCTCTGATTTTTGCCCAATAGTGAACGCAGAAAGTTGGAGAAGCCCAATCCATGGATTAATCCAAAGAATAAAGCAAACGCATAATTTAATTGCACCCTTGATTTCTCAATGGATTTATCAGACCTGAATAAATTCGAAAAAGACGTGATGAAAATCGTGAGAGGAATGAAAAATTCGATGAGTTCACCTTTTACAGAAATGATTTCCAGCGTTGCCAGCGCCAGTGTGATGGAATGACCAATGGTGAATGCCGTGACCAACACCAGTATTTTCTTCCAGTCATGAACAGAATAGATGGCGCATAAAGCTAATACAAAGAGGATGTGATCATAGCCATTGATGTAGTCGAGAATGTGTTCTTTTCCCAACCCGAAATACAATGAAAATTCGCTCATGCCCTCATCGGTTTCTAAAAAGTCACAAGTATAGGTTTAAATTTTGATTTGGGGCAATTAGAAGTAATTTTGACGGCACGATTTTAGTGCAACTACCGACATGATTTCAATTATATACGCCCTGTTTTTTTTACTTCATCCGATACACATCTCGGTTTCTGAGATCAATTACAGTGAAAAGGACAAGGCGCTGCAAATCACCTCACGGATTTTTATCGATGACCTGGAATTGTCCGTCCGCGCACAGCGCAATGAGCCTGAGCTGGACCTGATCGAACCCAAAAACGGGCTGACCACTGAAAAGATGGTGAGTGATTATGTACTAAAGCATATAGCCGTGAAGTTGGATGGCAAAATTCAGAAAATGAATTTTCTGGGTATGGAACGGGAAGACCCCGCTTTGATCTGCTACATTGAAATTGAGAATGTTAAAAAATTCAAAACCATTGAAGTGCGTAACGATATCATTATGGAAATACATGATGATCAATCCAGCATTGTCCATGTCACCTACAAAGGCCCGGTAAAGAGCATGCGCCTTACTCGTAATAATGCAGTAGGCACTATCACGTTTGCAGAAAAGTAAAGGAGAGTCATCTCATCTGAATCAGAATCATTCTTAAAGCAACATCTCGTGTTACGTTGATTCATTCTATTATCTTTGCCACTCTAAAAATCAGACTATGCGTAATAAAATTGTAGCCGGTAACTGGAAAATGAATAAGACGCTGGCCGAAGCCCAGTCGCTCACTTCAGAAATCATGGGCATGGTGGCCGATGAAGTAAAAGGAAATGTGAAAGTGGTGTTATGCACACCGTTTCCATATTTACATCCGGTTAACTCTCAATTGGGCGGCAACGATCATATTGCCGTTGGCGCGCAAAATTGCAGCGAACATGAGTGGGGTGCCTATACAGGCGAAACATCCGCGGCTATGCTGGCGGCTATGAACATTCCTTATGTGATTATTGGACACAGTGAACGCAGACAATATTTTGGAG
>JAHEMS010000105.1 GCA_024643595.1 Bacteroidota bacterium | reverse complement strand
CTGAAGCAGAAGGGGGTATCATTGATATCATTTTAAAGAAAGGAGATGACCTTGGGACAAATGCGAGTTTCGATGTATTGTATGGTACTCGTGGCAGGATGAATATCGGCACACAAATCAATCATCGGATTCTAAATTTGAATGTGTATGGTGGATATAATCTGCGAAGATGGCGCAGCGTTGGCAATCGGAATATCGACCGGGAAATATTTGGTGATGGCAACGCATTGAATCAGCAAACGCTCACCACGAGAGAGAACCTGGGACACACCTTTAATTACGGCGCAGATTATTATTTTGGCAAAAACATATTAAGTTATGAAGGTGTGTTTAACACCAGCCTTGATCAACAATTCAATTCTTTATACTCCAGACTTTCCGATATCAACTCGGATCAGCTCTTGCTGGAATATGTAAGAACCAACGATGAATCAGAAACTGAAGATGGAATGGATAATGCCCTCATTTATGAACGCACGTTTGATAATAAAGCGAGGTCATTCAAATTTACAGCCAGTCAATCGTACACTAACCAATTCAAGACACAGAATATCGACATCTTCCGCGATGCTTCGGAAGCCGATCCGTCAGGCTTGGATGGACAGGAACAGGCCATCATTGATGAGAAGCGATATGCCTATGTGTTGCGGGCCGATTATATACATCCGTTGCAAAACCAAATGAAATTAGAGACGGGTCTGAAATCAAATATCCGTCACTTCAGTTATGATTATGATTATTCCAGAATGAATGATCCTGATGAAGGATTTATTGAAGACCCTGCCATCAGCAATCAATTTGACTATAGAGACCGGGTTCATGCGGCTTACATGGTCTTGAATAAGGACATGGAAAAACTGGATGTAACTGCCGGTGTAAGGGGGGAGTACACCACCCTGGATCTTTACCAGTACAATTCACAAGAAAGCAATAGACAGGATTACTTTAATTTGTTTCCCAGCCTTCAGGCACTCTACAAACTGGCACCGAAGCATGGAGTAAAATTTACCTATAGCCGAAGAATTGAGCGACCTTCTGCGTGGAGATTAAATCCATTTCCCAATATTACGGATTCATTGAACGTGAGACGTGGAAACCCCAATCTTCAACCAGAGATGATTAACTCTATGGAGTTTGGTCATGTGTATGAAAGTGATAAACTGAGTCTTACTACCAACTTGTTTTATCGTCGGACCAAGGGTGAATTAGACTATATCACGTTTGTTGAAGACGGTATTTCTTATTCTCAGCCGGAGAACTTAAAGACGTCCGAGTCTTACGGTTTCGAAGTGATTGGTGTGACGGAGTTAACCAACTGGTGGAATGTGAGTGGAAACCTTACTGGTTTCAGGATCAGCGTGGATGGATCAAACCTGGATGCTGGATTTGTGAATAATGGGCTGGCCTTCAATACAAAATTGACTTCTGATTTTAAGCTCCCACTGAATCTCCGTCTTCAGTTTATTTTTAATTATGATTCACCCGAAATTGAGGCACAGGGTCGTGACCTCGAGCAGTATTACCTGGATGCCAGTGTGCAAAAAAGTTTCTTTAACAAGAAAGGAAGTTTGTCGATCAGCGCACGGGATATTTTTAACACACGCAGGTTTGCCGGTTACAATAGTACGGCCAGGTTTTATCAATCCTTTTATTCGAAGCGTGAGACGCAAATTATTTTAATGAGCGCTAGGTTCAGCATCTAAAACTTTCACAGTCTGAGGAAGAAAGGCTTGGTGTGTCAGTTGCCTTTAACATACATTTCTTTTCCATTCTTGATTGTTTTAATCACCTCCAGCATTCCATCGTTGACTGAGACACAAATAATGTCTGCTTTGCCACCCGATTGAAAAGTTTTATTGCCGGGAAAGACCAGTTCTTGTGGTCGTATAGAGGCCATTTCCCAAGCTTCAGTCAGTGTTGCCAGATTCTGGTTAATAAGAAATTCAACCCCATGCTTGATATGATTGGCGGAGCCAGCGAAAATAGAAGGGTTATTTCTCAAATGCAATTTACCCTCCTTCGTCAACGTTACTTGTCCGCCAATGTGCAGATCATAATCTCCCGGAGGCATTCCCGCCAGTGAAACACTATCACTCACCATAAAAATTTTATCTTCTTTTACTTTTTTAAAAACGCGAATCACTTCAGCAGGAAGATGAAAACCATCGGCTATAATGGATGTCTTTAAACGATCATCTGCCAGTTGTGACCAAAGATAATTGGGATGCCTGACTAACATTGGATGCATACCATTGCCCAGGTGTGTGGACATGCAGGCACCTGCACTGACGGCATCCTGTAATTGCTGGTGGGTGGCACAGGTATGCCCTATAGAGACCAGGATATTATTTTTTAGACACTGCTCGATAAATGTATTTGAATTTTCCCATTCGGGGGAAATGGTAATAATTTTAATCTGACCTTCTGCCACTTCCTGCCATTGAAGGATTAGGTTCCAGTCAGGAGCACGAACAAATTCTTTAGGATGTGCCCCACGAGGCCCGTCTACAGGGGAAATAAAGGGACCTTCAATGTGTAGACCATCAATGCTCCACTTTGCTTGTTCATCAGCGTTTCTTAGACTAATCACTTGCCTGATCAACTTGGTGATTTGTTCAGTGCTATTGGTAATAATCGTTGGCAAATGTGTTGTTACTCCCTCTTTATATAATAAGCGGGAGATAGAAGTTAGTTTAACAGGCTCATCATATATTTCATTGTAATCAACACCCCCATAACCGTTCACCTGAATGTCCGTAAATCCTGGTCCTAAAATGAAATGATCGGGTAATTGTTCGTTGCACGGTACCTTACTTTTAATCTGCTCGCCATCAATGACGATTTCGATCGGTTGGTTATTTTTATAGGAACGTCCCTTTAGTTTCATGGCCAATTTCTTCAATGATGATGAACCTCTTTCTATCGTTTATGCTCTTGGTTATTTTATATACAAGACAATTGCGTCTTTTGAGTTCAATCGGTTTTTGGTATTATTTTTAGTGCCATGATCTGAATAGGAAGCACTAAGAACAAACGCACCTTTTTGATTGGCGCCTTCGGGTGATTTAATTCTGATACTACCTTCTGTACCGGTTACGTAGTTAAGGAAAGGATTACTGGCATTTTCCAGGATCCAATCGACCATTGATCGGGCCTCTTCAAGAGTGAGTTCGGTGTGTGAGGGCATTGTTGCCGCTCCCCACTTGCCGGCAGAACCCTGCTGAATATTTTTTGTAAGCAGTTCAATATTGGAAGATGTTGAAGAATATCGTCTGTTGATTTCATAAAACGAAGGAGCAATCAATTTTCCATTAAAAGCATGACAATTAAAACAATTCGATCTCTTCATGGCAATCAATCCCTTCTCATCAGGTGATGGCATGAATTCTTTTGATATATTTTTTACATCGGGCAGATAGCGAACCTCCATAAATACTTCTGTGCTGACAATTTCTTCATAATCTGATTCACCGTCTTCTACATCGGAAACCTTAATGCGATAATGAACTTGTGAATTTAACGCATAAATGGTTTTGTTTTCGGGCTCGACAATTTTTACGGTAGGACGATGATTTAGCTCCTGTGCAACCGTTAGGTTCAGTTGAGCCCCCACTAATACCATCGTTAACAAGTAAAATAAAAAATACGTACGCATATTTCTTATCGATCATGAATTTCTTTTGCCACCCGTTGGGCAGAGCGCAGGCATGACTCCATACCCCGGCTAAGATTATCAGCATAGGTTCCGGCAAAATATATTTTTCCTTCAGGTAAGGTTATTTGCGGCCAGAATTTATGCATCTCCCCAATGGGAAATGGCTCCATCTCACAGCTCGGAGCAAATTTATCTTTTGTCCAGTCCTTGGTCAGCCCCTCGACAATAGTGTCTTTTTTTCCAGGATATAGTTTTCTGAATGAGGCGAGCACACGCTGAGGAGACAGTCCACCAGGACCGTATGCTTTCAAAATTACGCGACTGGTTTCGATTTCATTGGGCTCTTCCCAAATGGAAGAAATATCAGGATGCTCAAATTCCATGTTGATACTTTTAAGTCCATCGTCAAGCCAGAATTTAGAGCTTGCTTCAAATACATAAAAGGGATGTGAGCTGTACGTCAGGTTGTCCACCACGTATTGTTTTTCAGGAGACAGCGCTGGCGTAATTGGGATATTTCGAAATACCTGGAGTGAAGTGCAGTTTACCAGAAAATCTGCAGACATTTTATTTTCATCGTGGTACCCGTAAGCCTTATAGGTTACGGTAACTCCGCTTGCTTCTTGTTGAATTGACTGTATCGGGTGGTTAAGCAAGACACGTTTACCGAGTTGTCTTGCAAATGCGTTGGGCAATTCCTGGTTGCCTCCTTGAAGACGAAATGTTTCTCCTTCCGAAAGGGGTATTTTTCTGAAACGCATCGTGGATAATCGCCACAAATGATACAAGGCGGAAATGTGTTGCCCACCAAGAAAGCGAAGTGCTGCTGACGAGGCCCCTTCTTTTTTATAAAGTTCAGCGGCAGAAATTTTATCCAGGTGATCAAGCCCTACACCAAAAGGTTGATTCTCATCTTTAAAATGGGATAAGTAGCTACTTACAAACAGCGACTTTAATTCATACCAGGGGTTGTTTGCAAGGAATTTTACTTCGCGTTCGTTAAACCCAAAATTTTTAAGGATGACTGGATCGGCCAACTCTTCTTCTGAATAAAACTTTCCATCAATCATCCGTAACGCGTGCCTTCCGGGAGCGGCATCAGAACCTTCAGCATGCGGATACGCTAACACGGGAAGATTAAATTCTTTGATGTATTCGAAGAAATGTTCATAACCCGGTTTAGTAATATGATCAGCACCAAAATCTGCGTAAAGTCCGTCTGATAATCCGTCTCGTCCTGTGAAAACATGTCCACCATGTCTTCCGGTAGCTTCAAAAATCACCACATCGTGGCCTTTCTTCATCAATTCATAGGCACAACACAACCCGGATATACCTGCGCCAACAACAATAACCTTTTTTTGTGTGCCAGCGGGTAACTGATTTTCAATGATTACACTTTCCTCTTTTGCATGAAGAATACGAGGTGTAATTAATGAACTTCCCATTCCTACCATAGCCGTGGTTCGAAGGAATTCACGTCTTTTATAATTTTTCATGATCGGGAATATTTTTACTAGAACATATTCAAAGTTAACTGATTTCTATTTCGATAAATTCCATCTCCTTATGCGATGACCGTAGATCGCATAGAATACCAGGTACATATAACATGGGAATAATACCCAGTAGGCGAGGTGTACATCATAAAGATCAGCAAAGTATCCATAAAATAAGGGAAGAATGGCATTACCGCATAATCCCATAATCATGATTGAAGCGCCCAACTTCGTGAATCTTCCTAATCCATCCAGGGCCAATGGCCATATGCCGGCCCACACCAATGAATTAGCCAGCCCTAACAAAACAACAAACCAGATCGATATGTCGGCGGTGTGTCCTAAAAAAGTAACCGTGCCATGGGTATAAATAATGAGTAGCGTAAATAAAGTTCCGAGCAAGGTACACACCCTGAGCATGTTCACCTGACTTATAAATTTTGGTATCAGCAGAATGCCGCTAATATATCCGCAGATCGTTGCAGTAAGTGTGTAGGAAGGAAATATTTTCGCTTCCATTAAATCAATGTTCATGTAATTCGCGTATCCGATGATTGTATCAATAGCAATCACTTGCGTGCCCACGTGTATAAAAATCGCGACTGCACCCAATATTAAATGAGGGAATTGTAAGATGCTCGTTTTGCCGGAGTTGGCTACGGCCACATCTACGCTTTCATGCTCTGTATCGATTTCTGGAAGCGGGGAAAATCGCACCATAAAACCAAGGGCAATTAAGACAGTTCCTACAATGGAATAGGGAGTAATGACTCGCTGTATCAATTCATCCAGGGCTGCATTCTTTTCAATTTCAGCCATGGTGGGTAACTGATTAAATAACTCACTATCCGTCACCCGTAAAACAACTGCCGCAAAAATGATAGGGGCTAATATACCGGCACCCTTATTGAAAATACCCATGATGCTGATGCGTTGGGCAGCACTTTCTTTAGGTCCAAGAATGGTGATGTAGGGATTAGCAGCAGTTTGTAAGATGGCAAGACCAGTGCCAAGTGAAAATAGACCGATTAGGAATATTTCATAGGTTCGGTTCATCGCGGCAGGAACAAAGATAAAAGCACCGATGGCCATGACCCAAAAACCAATCATCATTCCTTTTTTAAAACCCACTGCTTTCAACAGATAGGAGGAAGGGACAGACATGACGAAGTAAGAAATATAAAAAGCAAAAGTGACGAGGTAGGACCTGAAGTTGGATAACTCACAAGCTATTTTAAAGTAGGGAATGAGGATCGCATTCACCCACGATACAAAGCCAAAAATAAAGAACAGAAAGCCGATGATGATAATGGAGATTATGGTATCACGTTTTGTCAGGGAACTGACGGTTACGGATTGGTTATTTCTATCGTTACTCACCGGTATCTGTGTTTAGATAATTATTTCTTTCTTATCAGTTCGATTCGATTTAATAAAAATGAAGTACGTTCTGCGCTTGTCTTAAATCGAAATGTTATTGTGTTTTTGAATTCACCAATCGTTAAATCAGGGATATAGATGTTCTCTGTTCTCTTTTCCTCGGATTGAAATGTTGATATCCAGTCTGCAACTTTGGTTTGTCGTTGCCAGATTGAAAAATCACAACCTGTTTTACTTTCAATTAAATCTACTCCCAGTGAATAAATACCCTCCGGAATATCATGTAGTGAAATCCGGATACTGCTATTATCGTTTACCGTAAATTTAAAACTTAAACCTCCTGTTCTGTATTTCCAGGTGGTCTGTGTGTTGATATCACCCTCGAGGTTGAAGTTCAAAAGTTGGGGATATAAATATAATGTGTCGGGGACATACACCGTTGTATTTGATGTTTTGGGGATGTTCACCTCCGCCGGGGCATGATCGCTATAATAAAATCCAAGTGAGGTATACGCCACCGGAAATGAATTTTTAACCGGACCATGCTCAATGCTGTGATAAAAACTTTTTTTAAATGACATTTTATCGGAAATAAATAAACGATATCCACCGGTTCGGCAAAAAGGAATGGAATAATCCAATGCTCCGTGAAGCGGCAAACTCATTTTACCTTCCCACCGGTCCATAAGGGCATACCATCCCCCATTGAAATAATCTTCTGACCCTGTGCCATGCATCCGCATGTGGCCATCGATCGATGTGGAATCGTCTCCTTCAAAAAAGTAGGTCATACCAGCTTTCAAACCCTGTGCCTGCAGAATGGTGGCTACATAATGTCCTTTTCCCGACAGCGCGGCAAAGACATGTGGGCTTCCGAGGCCAGGTTGACTGCTGTTCCAAGTCGTATAGAACTTGCCCTCCTGGTTTACATTTCTTTTTTGATCAGCATAAGTAATTTTTGCGGTGATGGATTTTGACTTATCGCCCTCGTTGGTTGTGTTTCTGTTGATGAGTTCAATTTTCGCACCCTTATCATAAGGCATTGGAAAAAAACTATAGCATTGATTCAGGCTTGTGCCTAGTAAAAGGCTTTGCATGGAGTAAGTTCCGAATGCAAATCCAAAAAAATCTGCTACCGGTGCATATACCGCTGGAACCAGATCACCATCCCAGGTGATTCTTATGTCTATGTCTTTGGTGAGCCCCTGAAATAAATCAGCTGGCCCAAGTTCAATACCTAAAATTCTTCCCCCAACATGTTCTTCAAAAATGGTCATAGTCTCACCAGCTTGGATAGCAACGGATTTTGTTTCTTCATGAAGTTGAATTGTCGAATCAAGGATGATATTTTTCAGTGCTTTTCCTGACTGATTGAAAAGTAAGGCGGTTTTGTTAAGAACGTTCTCTTCCTGTTCGGTCAAGGGTAGCGAAAAACTTTTCACCGGCAGATGATCATTGTAAATCCTGTATTGAATCTGGTGAAATTGGATTTTATGACCACGCGAAATAATGGTGCAACCATTTTCAAATGGGATGGGAAGATAACAGAAATAACCTCCCACTTGATTGCCGCAGAGCGGAGCGACAAAAGGAAATTGTTTTCCCGAAAAAAGATCTATGAAACTAATCGAGAAGGTTGGTACCTCGGTATTGCCAATATAAAAATCAAGCGTATCCTCGTTCGGAGTAGGTGTCCATATCCGGTTTATTACCCCATTTCCTTTGGCTTCGAAGATGACGAGACTGCTGTCTGGGTTCTGCCTGATAAACGAATATTTTCCGCTGAACCCATCGTCATTTCCTCCTGTGGTATCATAGCTGGAGGTTTGGGCCACATAGGAACTATCAAGGTAGCGGGGTAACAGACTTAGGTCATACAATGAGCGTAATTCTTCGCTTAAGTCGTGAGATGCGCTGACAGGTATCGGACTTTCATACGATTTATCGGTACACGATATCAAAAGCAGCAGGCACAAAAACAAAGAAAGTCGGATGATCATGAAAATTGAGTATATCCCATCAATTGAAGTAAGAAATTATCAGGTACTCTTCAATACTCCGCGGAAAAATCCGGCACATTCAGCAACGCCAATAGCAGGATCTCCTTTTTGTTCATACTCCAAACTGCACATCCCGGAGTATCCAGATTTATCCAACGCTTTCACGAAGCTGACAATATCTATTTTTCCCCTTCCCATGATTAAACTATTTCCTTTCTCGACTGGCGCATCCACGTCCTTCAAGTGCATATCATAAATGCGATCTTTATATTTTAGTAACATGGCAGCCGGATCATGTCCGCAACGGAAGGAATGTCCGATATCCAGGCAAATTCCTATGCGCGCATCCATATTCTTTATTTTATCATAGATCGTGTCAATGTCCGGGAAAAGTTTGTCTTCCGGGCCATGATTGTGAATCGCTACTTTGATGTTATATTCTTTTGCTTTCTTTTCCATATAGGAAAGTACCTCATAGACCGGAGAGGCAATGATTGTATTCACTCCAGCCAATTGTGCATAATTAAACGCATTGTCAACATCTTTCTCTGTTTTCAAATAGATTACGCCTAATCCATAAACCTGGATGCCGGCTGCCTTAAACTTGCCAATGATTACTTCTGCCTGCTGCTTATCGCTATTGTAGGGGAGCTGAAAGTCTTTTAATGAAATGTACTTGATGTCAACCGCTTTTAAGACCTCAATCACCTTGTCGATGTTGTTATTATAAATGAGAAATGTGTAGCCAGCAATGGCCAGATGATACGTTCGTGTAATTTTTGAAAAAGGGGAATCAGCAATCGCACTTGATGTGGGTAGGGCAGAAGCAAGCGCACTGGCACCCACTATTTTTACAAAATCTCTTCGGCTGGACATGGTTTATATTTCTTTTAGTAGGGTTTATTCACTGGTTATTTTATTTTTTTAAAAGGGAAGCAGATTCAGTGTCCAGGTAGCAAGTACAATGTGTATGCAATTGAAGCACT
>JAHEMS010000104.1 GCA_024643595.1 Bacteroidota bacterium | reverse complement strand
TTTATGACCCCGATTAGGAATAACATCAACCGCCTGCTTTCTTCGCTCATTGTAAAAATCCAATACCTGCCTTGGGTTTCTAAACCATGCTTCTGGTGTAGCCACATCTTCTACCCGATGTCCCTCCCACAGTCCGCCTGAATCGCGAAAGGTTTTAATTCCGCTTTCAGCACTGATGCCGGCCCCGGTAAGTACGACTAACTTTTTCATATTGATATTTCAAATCCGGGATTACTAATTTCAAATTTGAAATGGAGAATTTGAAATCACTTGAGTTTACGATCGAAGAAATCTTTGGCCTGTTCAAACACACTTTTCCAGCTATCATAACGAAGAAATCCATGCACCTCATCCGGAAGAATAAATACTTCTACCGGTACATTTTTATCACGAAGCTTTTCCACCAAATCGATGGTTTGCTGAAAGTTTACATTGCGGTCGTCATCACCATGAACAAAAAGTGTAGGCGCTGTCCATTTGCTGATATCGCCATTGGGTGATGATTTCAACGCCAGCTCAGCTTCATTTTTATGAATACCCCAATAGTCGGTGGCATCTTGTCCGCTAAACGACCAGTCATGTACACCATGAATATCAACACCTGCTTTAAAAATTTCCGGATTGCGCGACAATCCCATCGCGGTGAGATATCCCCCGTACGATCCACCCCACAGACCAATCTTAGCCGCATCTACCTCCACCAGCGTCTGAAGGTATTTCGCGGCTGCCACTACATCCTGGTATTCGCTGGCGCCACGTGGTCCCTGTTGTTTTACCCTGCGGAAATCTTTTCCGTAACCAATGCCTGTGCGAAAGTTCACAGAGATCACCGCATAGCCACTGTTAACCAGATATTGATTGAAGGCATAGCTGTTACTGTAATAATCCATATAATGAAACCCGAGTAACATCTGGCGATGCGATCCTCCATGCATGAACACCACGCCTGGCCGCTTGCCCGTTTTGGTGCGATCAATAAATAGTTGCCCGTGAATGGTGGTGCCATCAGCTGCTTTCAAAATCACCTGTTCTGGTTTTACAAACCCGGCATTATTAAACGTGGTACTCTTCTGATTGGAAACCGGGATGACTGCCTTCGTCAATTCATCCACGCGTACTAATGACTTAGCAGAATTAATAGTTGTGCGAAACGCATACAAAACATTGCCGGCAAAGCCAGGATACATTTCAATATTTTCACCAGACGTAATGGCCATCGGATTTCCATTTGCCACCTCAGATTTCCAGATATGTCTGCGATCAATGTCTTCTCGATTGCCATCGAAATAAATAAACTTTTGCGTGGGGTCAAGCACATAACTCTCCACTTCCCCATTGCCGGGAGTAATGTCTTTGAGATCACTGCCTGTTTCGTTCATGGAGTACACATGATTCCATCCACCATGTTCTGAGAAAAATAAAATTCGACCTGTGGTAGTCCAAGCCAACGGTGTGCTTGCCTCTTGTGCAAAGCCACCATCATCAGCGGGAGATTTCCATAGCATGGTAGCACGACCTGTTTCGGCATCGGCAGTCCATACGGAAAATTTAACACCGCCAGTGATATCGAATAGCTCACCCATTTTCGTTCCGGGCGTGCGTATAAAGGCAACATGTTTTCCATCTGTAGCCCAAACCGGATTTTCATCATGCGTCACGTCGGGTGCTATCCAACGGATTGCTTTTTTATTGATATTAAAAATTCCGATGAAGCTATGATCGCCACGCATACTCGTAAATAATACTTCGTTGCCATCCGGTGAAAATATGGGATTCACGTTCACACCACGAGCTGTGAACAACAACTTAGGTGTAGCATTGATGTCCATAGGTGATTCATATATTTGTCCTCCTTTGCTGAACAAAAATCGAATTCCATCTTTAAAGAAGACAGGATTGCTACCCTGGACAATCTTGACGGGAGGATTTTTGGAAGAAATCTCCTTATAATAAATAGCCATCTCAGTGCCATCTGCCAGGCTTGACGGATTAGGATTTTGGCCGGCACGATTAGCCGCACTGCCGCGCACGTACAACATCTTTGTTCCATTGGGAGAAAAAACGATTTGAGAAAGTTCTTGTCCATCATCTAGTTGATAATCAGAGATTAAACGAGGCAGATCACTGCCGGTCTTCACCATGATATTGCGTTTGCCATGATCGTTCACCACCCAGGCAATGGTTTTTCCATCGGGCGTTGAAGCAAATCCGGATTCTATCGGGTGGCTTAGAAATTGTTCGAGGCTATATTGTGCCACGGCTTGTGATGAACACAGAACAAATAACGAGAAGATGATTTTATTCATAATTCAGATTTCAGATTCAAGGTATTAATTTCACTGGTAACATTAAATTTTAAATACTCCTGGAGCAACTCTTTCCACACATACTGTTGATCAAAATTATCCACAACGAACTGACGTGCCCTTAATGCATACATTGCCCTTAACTCTTTATTCACGATCAACGTGCGCATCGTGACCAATAAAACTTCACTATTTTTAGGAGGAACAATCAACCCACTTACCTTATCCTCAATAATCTCGTTGCACCCGTTGATGTCTGAAACAATGCACGGAATTTCAAGGCATGAAGCCTGCATGACAACATTAGGAAATCCTTCACGGTAACTCGGGAATACAAAAATATCCGATGCCAGAAGCCATGGCCGCACATCCGCTTGAAACCCTGCCTTAATGATGAGCGGTGAATCATGAATAAATTGCATCACAACTGGCGGTAAAGGATCAAGGTCCTGCTCAAAAGGTCCAACCAATATCAACCTGACATTTTCCGCCGTGGAGATTCGCTTAAATGCCTCCACCAACTCCACGATACCCTTATCTCTAACGATACGACCTACAAAACTGAATACAGTTGCGTCTTCCGGAACCTGGTATCGGGCCCGAATTTCCTTAGCACTATTCATTAGTTCAGGGCTGCGTGAAAAATACAGGGAGTCAATTCCATTGGTACTTCCTTTACCGATAATTGACAGCTGGATATTACTAACTGACAGTTGATTCTTTATGTACTGTAAGAGTCCATTTGAATTGGGGTATATATGATGAGCGCATTGGTACGTTATTTTTTCAGCTACTTTCAATAGCCAACGTTTCACTCCTTTCGCCTCCATCAACGGTAATCCGGCAACTGTGTGCATACGGACTGGTACTTGACAAATTCGGGCGGCCATCATTCCTAACAAGCCAGCTTTAGGTGTATGGGTGTGCACGATGTCGGGTCTAAACGCTTTCATCACACGGATCAACCTCCAAAGACTAATCAGGTCCCTGATCGGAGTGATTTTTCTCGTCATAGGGACACACTTATGTGGAATTCCCTCATCCATCAGATCATTTACTTCGCTGCCATTAGCACTTACCGTAAGCACATCAAATCCGTGCTGTTGAAAATAGGTAAACTGACCTCTCAATAAAAGCTTCAATGAAATTGAGGCTGTAGTGATTCGGAGAAGACGTGGCGTCTTATGCATCGTTAGTAAAACTAATCAATTTGAGCAGAGATGAACAGGGTGATTTAAGTACATGATATCGATATGTAATGATTAACATTATAGGTTCACTACTTCCTTAATTACCCTGGTGACCCGTTCAAGTTCCGCTTTGCCAAGATTAGATCCCGAGGGGAGGCATAATCCATTTTTAAAGAGCAACGCTGAGACTCCTGTTGAATAAACAATGCAATCCTTAAAAACGGGTTGCATATGCATAGGCTTCCATAATGGACGACTCTCAATATTTTCTTTTTCAAGTGCACGCCGTATGTCTTCTCTGTAGATACCGTTACTAATATCAGGATCAACCAGGATGGTGGTTAACCAGCGATTGCTGAAATAGCCAGATGGATCATCAGTAAATTTTATTCCAGTTAAGGTCCCCAACTCAGATTTATAAAAGTCATAATTTGCTCTTCGCTGTTGCACACGCTGGTCAATCACCATCATCTGGCCAAGGCCTATGGCAGCACACACATTGCTCAATCTATAGTTGTAACCGATTTCAGAATGCTCATAGTGTGGTGCGGGATCGCGAGCTTGTGTCGACAGAAAGCGGGCCTTCTGAATCCACGATTCATTCCTTGATAATAAGGCGCCTCCACCAGAAGTCGTAATGATCTTATTACCATTAAAAGATAAAATTGAAAAATCTCCGAATGAACCTAACTTTTGTCCCTGGAATGTTGACCCCAATGCTTCTGCCGCATCTTCAATAACAGGAATTCCATGTTCATGGCCGATTTCCATAATCCTATCGATCTTCGCTGGCATGCCGTAAAGATGAACTGCGATTATCGCCTTTGGTTTTTTACCGGTTTTTTTTTCGCGGTCTTTGATGGCTTCCTCCAATAGTTCAGGATCCATATTCCACGTCTCCATTTCTGAATCAATAAATACCGGAGTAGCCCCTTGATAGGCTATTGGATTGCAGGTGCCCGCGAAAGTGAAACTGGAACAGAGTATTTCATCGCCCTGTTTTACACCAAGTATGATCAAAGCCAAATGAATCGCAGCTGTACCCGAACTTAATGCCGCGCAATGGTCCATGCCCAGATAATTGGCAAGCCCGGTTTCAAATGTGTTAATATGTGGCCCCACCGGTGCCACCCAGTTGGTGTCGAATACTTCCTGAATGAATTTGATTTCCTCACCACCCATGTGGGGCGATGACAACCATATCTTAGATTTTGACATTAGGTAAAGTTAAAAATAGTTTTCGCGATGGGCGACAGTAGCTAGCTGTATTTCTTCTGATAATAAAAAGCAGGAATCAATAGCAGGATCAACGTTGGATTCAAAACCAATCGGTGGAGGAATGAAATCAACGGACCATTATATCCAGGGTAGTTGAATTTTATTATGAAGTACGGAATGAGCACAAACACCATCCCAAATAACTGTACCCATACCGCAAACAACACATACTTTCGTTCCTTAAACAATGCGTAAATGAGAAGTATGGCAAGGACATCATTAATCATAAATCGGATACTCCTGTTCATAATAAATCGCCAGAATTTGTCTTGAATGCCCATTGCAATGGCGATATCATGTCGTTGAAATAAGAAAACCAGAACTAGTCCGGCTAGTGAAACCGCTGCCAGCAATATTCGAATCTTATTCTGTTGAAGCATCTGGTTTCGGATTGGGGCTGGCAATCTTCGTCACCCATAAAATCCATAAAAGGAAAACGAAGAGGTAAATAAATGCGGTAAATAAATACTTATGCGTAAAGTATAAATAACCAGGTTTATATAATGAAATCAGAAATAATAAGACAATACGTGCCAGGTTAGAAACGTGAATCACCAGGAGGCCTAAAGGAACAAACCACCACATCGCCTTGATGTAAGGACCAAATGCAAATAAGAATGCGAGAAAAACGATTACGACATTCACCCCATTACAACCCTCATAAACGGAGACGATTCCATTTTCGCGCAATTGTAAAAAGGTAGTAGGCTTATTCGGATAGTCATGCGCCACAGCATCCTGTCCTAACCAATTAAGTACCCAGGCACTTTGTTCTGTCACCCAATGCGTAGCTGGATCCGGCTGCGGATACCAATGAGTGATCCATGCACCATAGATTAGATTCCCCACCAGGTAGATACCACAAAACTTAACCAAAAAAAGAATTGTTGGCTTAAACTCCTTCATTTAGAATTAATTGTTTTTCTGATTGACCGGGCGGGTACTCCAACCACGGTATCACTCATCATAACATCATTAGTAACTACTGCCCCCGCTCCGATGATGGATTTTTCACCAAGATGAATGCCATTTAAAATGTTGGCCCCTGCACCAATAAAAACATCACTTCCAATTTTTACCTCGCCGGCAATGTTTGCCCCTGGCATAATGGAGCTATATTCTCCCACCAACACATCATGACCGATGGTACAATTCAAATTTAATAATACATGTTTACCAATATGAATGTCAGTTGTCAGAATAGCACCTGCTGTAATGATACATCCTTCTCCAAATTGGACAGATGCAGGATCCTGAATTAATGAATTATGATGAATCAGCGTTGGAAATGAAATAAACTTATTGACAGAAAGTAGTTCAACCAATTTCCTTTTAATGGATGGACTCCCGATGGCGATAACTACATCTGTATTTTCTCTAACCTGAATCAAATCACTTAAGGATCCAAGCACAGAAAGTTTCCCTACCTTTTCACCCATTGGTTTACCGTCATCATAAAAACCTTTGACATTCCATTCCGGAAAAGCATTAAACATAGAAAACACTTCCCTGCCTAAACCTCCTGCACCAAATATGACAATATCCTTTTTCACCTTGAACTTTTGAGTTTTGAATTTTGAATGGGCCCTGCCGGATTCCCAACTACCACTGCCCCATCACCAACATTTTTTGTTACCACAGCTCCAGCACCAATCGTGGCCCATGCTCCAATAGAGATACCTGGCAACACCACTGCGCCTGCGCCAACCAAAGCGCCCTCACCTACCTTGACTCGTCCACAAAGTACAGCACGCGGAGCAAGGTGTACATAATTATCTATCTCACAATCATGATCAATACTGGTAGCCGTATTTATTATTACATGATCTCCAATAACTGTATTCGCCTGTATAATGGCACCATGCAACACCATGCAACCTACGCCCATGCTTACCCGGGAAGAAATAACCGTTGATGAATGGATAGCATTTGTAAATGAATGTTGAGTGACCCCAGTTACTTTCTTCCTGATCGCATTATCTCCAATAGCAACAATAACTTTGGAATCGGGTTCAAATAAAGGATCATATTGCCCACGTTGTTCTACGCCAAATAATTCGCCACTAAACTTAGGATCAAATAACGCCAGCACGTTGGCTCCTTCATCCAGTAGACAATCAAGAACCACCTTGGCATGCTCTCCTCCACCCTGTAATATGATCTTGATTCCTTTCACTAATTATTATAGTTGACAGTCTTCTAAATAAATTATCTGTTATTCAATGTCCTAATCGTTGCCTTTGAATTTCTCCATGGTCATTGCTGTGGCACTGCTGATTCCTTCTGCCTTGAGCACTTTGGCAATTGTCAAAAATAAGATTTTTATATCCAACCTAAAGGATTGATGATCAACATACCATACATCATACGCAAATTTCTGAGACCAGCTTATCGCATTACGGCCATTCACTTGTGCCCATCCGGTAATCCCGGGCTTTACTTCATGCCTTCTTCTCTGCTCGTCATTATACAGTGGCAGGTATTCAGTAAGCAACGGCCTCGGTCCAACAATGGACATATCACCGATTATTACATTAAAAAGCTGTGGTAGTTCATCCAAACTCGTTTTCCGGATGATCTTGCCCACCCAGGTGAGCCTTACGTCATCCGGTAATAACTCTCCTTGTTCATTTTTTAAATCATTCATCGTTCTGAACTTAATTACCCTGAATATTTTCCCATTCCTACCGGGTCTTGGCTGAACAAACCAAATAATACCTCGATTGGAAACAACCAATAAAAACATGGCCATTAAAAAAAGTGGACTTGTAATGAATAGTATTAGGATTGCGGTAACCAGATCAAGCGTTGGCTTTATTATGTTGGCGTACAATTGGACTGCGTTATTTGGTGTTACGTTTCAAATACAATAGTAAAGTTAAAAATTAACGGTATTGATTAATAAATAGATTTGGAGATGGGAAGTTAGTGTTTAGCGACCACGTTAAATAAAAAATCGCCCTATTACCAGGGCGATTGTTGATATGGTCTTCCGTTCAAATTATTTCATTTCTTCCTGACTTTCTTAGCCGGTACTTTTTTAGTTGCCGCTTTTTTTGCAACCGGCTTTTTCACGGCCGCTACTTTCTTAGTGACTTTTTTCTTGGCGGCTGTTTTCTTTACTGGTTTTACCACTTCCGGCTCCTGCTTTTTCCTAGCAAAGCGACCAAATCTTCCTTTTGGCTCTGGAGCATTTTCCGCGAGAGTTAAACATTCTTCGAGGGTCAATTCTTCTGGCAATTTCCCTTTTGGAATTTTAACATTCTTTTTTCCCGCTTTGATATAAGGACCAAACCGTCCATTCAATACCTGGATATCAGCATTTTCAGGAAAGCTTTTTATCAATTTGTTTGCATCTGACTCACGCTTTGCATGAATTAACTCAATCGCACGTGTAGGTGTTATGGTGTAGGGATCTTCACCTTTAGGAATTGAAACAAACTTCTTATCGTGAAGCACATACGGTCCAAAACGACCAATGTTTACATTCACCTGCTTCTCCTCAAACTTGCCCATGTCACGCGGCATCTTCATGAGTTCGAGTGCATCTTCAAGTGTTATATTTTCTATAAATTGACCTGGCCGAAGGCTTGCAAACTTTGGCTTCTCTCCACCATTATCATCCGGGTTCTCTCCGAGCTGAACATAGGCACCGTACTTTCCTAGTTTTACATATACATTCTTGCCTGTTTTAGCGTCCACACCAAGCTCTTTACTTTTGTTTTGCACCGATGAACGCTCAATCTGTTCTGTTTTAGTTACTGTTTTGTGGAATGGAGAATAAAACTGATCCAGCATCTTTTGCCACTTCAGTTTGCCGCTGGCGATCTCATCAAATTCTTGTTCTATCTCTGCCGTAAAGGAGAAGTTGGTAATATCAGGAAAATGCTCTACCAGAAAATCATTAACGATCATGGCCGTATTGGTCGGAAACAATTTATTGCTTTCAGCACCAGTAATTTCAGTTTCAGTACGTGACTCAACCTTTCCGGCCTTCAATACATGCACATTGTAATTACGCTCCACGCCTTCCCGAGCTTCTTTTACGACATAACCCCGTTTTTGAACAGTCGATATGGTGGGTGCATACGTAGAAGGTCGGCCAATACCTAGCTCTTCTAATTTTTTTACCAGACTCGCCTCGGTGTACCGTGCAGGATGTCGAGAGAAAGTCTCTACGGCCGATAGCTGACTTAAGTCCAGCTTCTGCCCTACTGAAAGGGGTGGCAGCACTTTGCTGCTTTCACTATCATCATCATCATCGTCTTTCGACTCAAGATACACTTTTAAAAATCCTTCAAATTTTATCACTTCACCAGTGGCCGTTAACGTTCTGGGATTCGTGGAAATTGAAATGGTTGCCGTGGTACGTTCCAGTTCAGCGTCAGCCATTTGCGAGGCGATCGCGCGCTTCCAGATTAATTCATATAACCGTTGGGCATTACGATCCATTCCCGGATTTAATATTGAGAAATCAGTAGGGCGAATTGCCTCGTGAGCTTCCTGGGCGCCAGATGATTTTGTTTTAAAGGTTCTGGTTTGCACAAATTCTTTACCATACGCTGATTGAATCTGATTCACTGCACCCTGTACCGCTTCATTCGATAAATTAACTGAGTCAGTACGCATATAGGAAATCTTACCAGCTTCATAAAGCTTTTGCGCCACAACCATCGTCTGCAATACAGAAAAACTCAATTTCCTACCAGCTTCCTGTTGCAACGTTGAGGTGGTAAATGGAGGTGATGGAGATTTTTTTCCGGGCCTCTTT
>JAHEMS010000103.1 GCA_024643595.1 Bacteroidota bacterium | reverse complement strand
TTATTCGTCTTGAGTTGAAAAAGGTATTTCCTGAACTTGAATTGGTAGAAGTACCATTTACTCATCCTCTCTTTCACCAAAAGTTTGAATTCCCGAATGGGCTTCCAAAAATCCATGAACATGACGCAAAGCCTGCACAGGGCTTTGGATTATTTTATGAAGGTCGACTTGTTGTTTTCTATTCTTATGAATGTGATCTGGGTAATGGATGGGAAGACAAAAGAATATATAATGACCCAGAAGAAAAACGGCAACAGGCCCTCCGAATGGGCGCAAATATACTGGCCTATTGTTTTACTAATTACTGACTTACTTTCAGGATTTTACTTATTTTCCCTAACTCCCGAGGTCATATTTATTTATCAACTAAATAAAATTCATCCTCCAAAATCACTTAAAATAAGATGAATTGATGCTTTTTAACAATGTTATAAGATTAATTTGCTGTTTATAACTAATTTATTAGTTTTGAAACGTAATTAATAGTTAATCGCTAAGAAATGAAAGAACTCACTAAGGCAGAAGATCAAATTATGCAAATTTTATGGTCGCTGGAAAAAGGATTTGTTAAAGATATTGTAGAACAAATACCGGAACCAAAACCCGCTTATAACACCGTATCCACTATAGTAAGAATTTTGGAGAAAAAGGGGTTCATTGGATTTAAAGCTTACGGAAAAACACATGAGTATTTTCCTTTGGTTTCAAGGGAAAAGTATACCCGTTTCTACCTTAATAATATGGTGAAAGGATATTTCAATGGATCTGTCAAGAACCTCGTTTCATTCTTTGCAAAAGAAAACAAGCTTGATGTTCAGGATATTGACATGCTGGTGAAACAACTGGAAGAGCTTAAATCTAAAAAATCATGAATTCG
This sequence comes from Bacteroidota bacterium, assembly GCA_024643595.1. Classification (GTDB taxonomy): domain Bacteria; phylum Bacteroidota; class Bacteroidia; order Cytophagales; family Cyclobacteriaceae; genus ELB16-189. The sequence goes on along the minus strand of JAHEMS010000103.1, from coordinate 8,689 downwards.
CTACTCAACTATTTGATTGAAGCTAATCTGGGGCTACTTTCATTCTATGTACTGTATTGGATATTGTTCCGCAATGAAAATCAGTTCGCCTTTAAGCGTGCCTTTCTATTAGTAAGTATAATTGCTTCCCTGCTGTTTCCGGTAATCAGCATTCCAAGCGAAAGTGTACCACTCATCCCTACTTTGGGTTTTTCCCAATCATCTCATTGGCTTCCAGAGATCATCATCTTTTCCAATACCAACCATCCATTGGATGAAACGCAAATTTTCTCCTGGCAGTGGATGATCTACCTCTACCTGGCTGGTCTCATTTTATTCTTTATTCTTTTCTTCATTCGAATAGCATCCTTGATACTCTTATTTAAGTCATCAAAAAAATACAATTGGAAAAATTATTTGGTCGCAGAATCAGAAAAAGAACATGGTTCATTTTCATTTTTTCGCTTCATCTTTTTAGGACAGGTAAATAAATTAACCGAACCAGAAAAACAAGAAATACTGAATCACGAAGAGGTGCATGCCGAAAAAATTCACTCTCTGGATATTGTGATAATGAATATGCTGAGGATAGTCTTCTGGTTCAATCCCGTTCTTCATTTCTACCAAAAATCATTAGTTCAGATTCATGAATATGAAGCCGATGCCCGCTCGGTGGAGGGTCGTGAGGTGAACGCTTATTGCAATTTGCTTGCTAGAGTTGCTTTACAAACCAATGGATATACAATCGCCAATCACTTTACGAATTCTTTAATTTTAAAACGTATCAACATGATGAAAACTGTTCAAAAGAAAATAAAACATTGGAAGGTGGCTATGGCTGCAATATCTGTAATGCTCATCTTTTTTGTCGTAGCCTGTCAGGATCAGGTAATGCAAGACATTCAAGCCATCACCGACAACTCTTCCGCAGCGACTCTTTTGCCTGAAAAAGTGGAAGCTGAACTAGCCAAGCTCAGGCAGTCCAATCCTAAAGCAGAGTACATAGTTATGGAAATGAATGAGGAAGGAAAGAAAAAATTGGAGGAACTTGATAAGAATGAAGATTTTAATAAAAATATTATCTCCATGTCTGTAATCAAAACCGAAGATCAGTCATTCGTTATCCTTCAAAAAGGAGACAAGACCGATATGCTTTCTGAAATGACCGCTAAGGAAGGAGAAGTTTTTACAATAGTTGAAGAAATCGCTGCACCCATCGGGGGTTACCCAGTACTCTATGAATATATCGCCAAGAATATCAAATATCCCCTGGAGGCAAGAAACAAAGGAATAGAAGGAAAAGTATTTATCGAATTCATCGTGAATGATAATGGTACTCTATCTGACTTTGCTGCAATTAAAGGAATAGGTGCAGGTTGCGACGAAGAGGCTGTGCAGATTTTGAAAAATTGTCCTATCTCCTGGAATCCTGCCAAGCAAAGAGGAAAATCAGTAAGACAACGACTGGTAATACCTGTTACCTTTAAATTAGGAGAGGGTAATCCAGCGAGTATCATCATTGGAGATGCTCAAAATAGTAATCTTGAATTCTCCCTTTCATTTAATAAAGAAATTATTAATGGGACAACCCGATTAAATGGACAGGTTAAAAATGAAAATGGAACTCCACTAACAGGAGCCAATATTGTAGTTCAGGGAACAACAACCGGAACAGTTGCAAACAAAGATGGAAGTTTTCAGTTGAATGTACCCACTGGATCAGGGATAATTGTTGTTTCCTTTGTCGGTTACAAAACCAAAACGGCTTCTTTTTGAAATATAATTATTAGGCACCTAGGTGTGCCTGAATAATTATATTGGACCTAGCACCTCTTCAAGTTTCTTCTCCAGTAAAGAACCTCGCAAATTCTTGTCAATAATTTTACCATCTGCATCCAGCAAAATTGAAAAAGGAATCGCTGAAACATTGAAATCAAGGGCTGCCTTGGATTCAAAATATTTTAAGTCTGAAACCTGTGTCCATGTAAGTCCATCTTGTTCAATGGCTTGTATCCAATCTGCTTTTGTTCGATCTAGTGAAACACCAAATATTTCAAACCCCTTATCTTTATATTTCTGATAGGCTCTCACCAAATTGGGGTTTTCCTTGCGGCAAGGACCGCACCAGTTCGCCCAAAAATCAACAAGTACTACTTTTCCTCTCAAGGAGGACAATTTAATCAGGTTTCCATTTGGATCTGGCATTTCAATTTCAGGAGAAACCTGACCTATTGCTGTTACCTTCAAATTATCTACCATCTCAATGAACTGCTTGGCCAATTCATAATCAGGCCATTCTTTTTTCAATTTGTCGGCCGTTGAAATATAAAGATCAAAATACTTATCTCGATCCAGTAAATTATTTTGCTGCAATAAATTAATAACCGCCAAAGAAGGTGGTTGATCTTTAAGCATAGCGGCCACCCTATCAAATCCGCGGTCGAGGATTTGTTGATACTCACCTTGTAATTCTGCGATCCTACCTACATCTTGGTTGGAAGATGCAACAGAGAAGTTTTCCTGCAACTGGTTCATATCAGGTGAATCTTGAACACTAGCCATCATCTCCTGAACTTTTTTTATCAGTTCGTGATCAGGTGAACCCTTGATCTCAAAATACCCCGAAGGATCGTTTCCATCAACATTAATTTCAAGATCATTTCTATCCAATATAAAAGTAACGAATTGTCTCCCATAAAATGAGAGACGATAGTACCCCGGTTGCGTTAATCTTATTTTTGTTTGGTAGGAGTTATCATCTGCAAGTACTATCTGTTGTTTGGTGGATACCTCGCTTTGACTTAATTTTTCTAACTCGATAATCCCTGGCATAGGCATGCTTACTTTGCCTTTCAAGGTAACTTCCCAACCTGCTTCCTTGTGGCAGGTTATCATACCCAGAGAAATAATTACAATCATCAAAATGTTTAACCCTACTTTATTCATTCTCATTAACTTAACTTTTTCAATAATAACTCGGTAGCCAATTTCGGATCGGCCTTTCCCCTACTCCTTTTCATAACTTCTCCCATAAACATTGTTACAATGGCTTTCTTTCCCTTCTTATACTCTTCTACTTTAAGAGGAAACTCCTTTATTACTTGCTCGACAATTGGCAGGATTGAATCTGCATTACTATCCTGGATCAAATTTAATTGATGAGCCAATTCCATCGGGGAAATATTGGGTTGTTTTATCAATTCAGGGAATAACTTCTGAGACGCTGTTGCAAAACTCACTTTTCCATCATCCACAAGGCCTATGAGATCGGCCATTAATTGTGGCGATATTGGAGCTTTAAACTCATTTTCTCTCAATTCATTAAGATATGTTTTTACAGGACCCATAATCCAATTTGAAACCGCTTTATAATTTTTACAAAACTCACAAATGGCTTCAAAATAATTAGCTACTTCCTTGATGTCTGTTATCACCTGCGCATCATATGCCGGTAACTTATATTCTGTTATGAACTTTTTCTTCAACTCATGAGGCAATGAAGGCATTGACTTCTTTATATCGGCAAGCCACTCTTCAGAAATATTTAATGGACTAAGATCAGGATCAGGAAAATAACGATAGTCATTGAGTTCTTCTTTCGTGCGCATGCCTAACGAGTCACCAGTTGTGGCATCATAAGTTCTGGTTTCTGAAATTATCTGTTCACCCGCCTCGATTAATCTAATCTGTCGTTCTACCTCATGATCAATCGCCCGTTGTACATTTCGAATGGAGTTCATGTTCTTGATTTCAACTTTCTTCCCATACTCCTTCGCACCATTTAGCATTACTGACACGTTTGCGTCACATCTCAGCGAACCTTCTTCCATATTACCATCACAAATTTCGAGGTACCGAACTAACTTTCTAACTTCTGATACAACTGCACCCGCATCTTCAGAACTCCTTATTGCCGGTTCTGTTACAATTTCAATTAAGGGGACCCCGGCACGATTAAAGTCAACCAACGTGTCGCTTTCATTTTCGAGGTGCAATGACTTACCCGCATCTTCTTCAATGTGAATTCTGTTCAGAGGAATATTCTTCTCGCCATTTTTTGTAGAAATCACAATATCACCACCTTTGCAAATTGGAGTTCGGTCCTGGGTGAGTTGATATCCTTTAGGAAGATCAGGATAGAAATAATTTTTTCGGTCAAAAATCTGGTACCGCGAAATCTCCGCATTGCATGCCAAACCCATCTTCATGGCAAACTCAACTACTTTTTTATTTAGTTTTGGTAGCGTACCCGGATGTGCCAACGTGATAACACTGACATGGGTATTTGGGTCACCTCCGTACTCAGCAGAATCAGAATTGTAGATTTTACTTTTAGTAAGAAGTTGCGCGTGCACTTCCAGTCCAATTACAACGGTATATCTTTCGCGTACGGATTTGTCCATAGTTTAGTCAAGTCAGTATCAGGCAGCTTAGATGTAATGATTAATTAGTTCTTTTGCTTTCTCCAATACTTTATCCAGTCCAGCTAAATTCTTACCTCCTGCAGTAGCGAAGAATGGTTGACCGCCACCACCACCATCAATTTCTTTTGCGAGTTCCCTTACAAGATTACCCGCATGGAATTTATTTGAAGCCGCTAGTTTATCACCAATCATAACCGTCACCTGAGGTTTCCCATCAACATCGGCCGCCAGTATTAACAATAAATCATCAAATTGATTTCTCAAGGCGTAGGCAATGTTTTTAAGAGTATCCGAATTGGGCACGGATACGCGTTCAGAAATCAGCGTGTGTCCATTTGATTTACTCGCATTACCAGCAAGTTGATCTTTCAAAGCATTAGCTTGCACTTGATAGAGTACCTCCAGTTTTTTTTCCAAAACATGCTTTTCATCCACCAGCGATTTAGCAGTAGCAAGGATGTCCTTCGGGTGCTTCAGTACAGACTTCAGTTCACCAAGCACAGCAAGTCCTTCGTTTACAAATTGTTCCGCACCATCCGCGGTAACGGCTTCAATTCTCCTGACACCAGCGGCTACAGAACTTTCTGATACAATCTTAAACAGGCCAATACTCCCTGTAAAAGGGACATGCGTTCCTCCACAAAGTTCCACAGAGAATTGGGGATCGAATATGATGACACGCACGAAGTCTCCATATTTTTCACCAAATAATGCCATCGCACCTAACCCTTTCGCTTTCTCTATTGGCACATTGCGCTGTTCATTGAGTTCAATGTTTTCGCGTACCTTCCTATTGACAATTCCTTCAACCTTCTTCAATTCTTCATCAGTCATGGCAGCGAAATGAGAGAAATCAAAGCGAAGCATTTTTTCATTTACCAACGAGCCCTTTTGTTCGACATGTTTACCCAACACCTGGCGCAAGGCAGCATGTAGTAAGTGTGTAGCCGAATGATTATTCATGTTCAGGCGCCTTTTGGATGAATCAATTTTCAAATTCCATTCCAAGTCTAAAGTTGATGGTAACTTTTCCGTGAGATGAACGATCAATTCATTTTCCTTTTTGGTGTCAAGAATATAGATTTTTTCATCTTTCGATTCCATCACTCCGATATCACCAACCTGACCTCCACTTTCTGCATAGAAAGGAGTCTTATCAAACACCAATTGAAATAGCTCCCTATTCTTTTGTTTGATCTTCCGGTATTTTATCAGGCGAGAAACAGATTCAAGATTTTCATAGCCAATGAATTCCGTTTTTTGTTCATCATTTACCAACGTCCAATCACCGGTTTCCTTCACAGCATCTGCCCTAGACCGTGACTTTTGCTTCTTCATTTCTTCGGTGAACCCTTTTTCATCAATGGAAAGACCGCGCTCCCTTGCGATTAGTGAAGTTAAATCAAATGGGAAACCATATGTGTCATAAAGTTCAAAAGCGACTTCACCTGTAATCGTTTCATCTTTTAAATCGTTGTTAATGGAATCCAGTCTTTTCAATCCTTTTTCTAAGGTCCTTAAAAATGAAATCTCTTCTTCATGTACCACCCGGCTTACGTAATCAAGTTGTTGATGGAGCTCCGGAAAAACATCTTTCAATTGACTGGCCAATATGGGAACCAATTTATACATAAAAGGTTCCTTAAAGTTTAAATAGGAAAATCCATAGCGTACCGCGCGTCTTAAAATTCTTCTGATTACATATCCTGCTCCGGTATTGGATGGAAGTTGCCCATCTGCAATGGTAAAAGCAACCGCACGGATATGATCTGCCATTACTCGAATTGCAATGTCATTCTTAATCTCCACTCCGTATGTTACATTCGCTTCTTTGGCAATAAAGTCCATTAATGGGCGAAATACATCGGTATCATAATTCGAAGTTTTTCCCTGAATGGCCATGCACAAACGTTCGAATCCCATGCCGGTATCGACATGTTTATCAGGTAATGACTCAAGTACTCCTGATGCTAGTCGATTGAATTGAATAAATACAAGATTCCAAATTTCTACCACCTGAGGATGATCACTGTTCACCAAGGCATTGCCCGGTTTATTCTTTACCTCCTCTTCGGATCTTAAATCAATGTGAATTTCAGAGCAGGGGCCACATGGTCCTTGCTCACCCATTTCCCAGAAATTATCTTTTTTGCTCCCGTGCAATATCCGTTCCTCGTCAAGAAAAAGTTTCCATAAATTCTTTGATTCATCATCTACTGGAAGATTATCTCCTTGATCACCACCGAATACGGTCACATATAACCTGTCTTTTGGTAACTGATACACTTCCGTTAATAACTCCCATGCCCATGCGATTGCTTCTTTTTTGAAATAATCACCAAAGCTCCAGTTGCCAAGCATTTCAAACATGGTGTGGTGATATGTATCCAATCCAACATCTTCAAGGTCATTGTGTTTTCCACTTACGCGAAGGCATTTTTGAGTATCCGCGATACGCTTGCTTTTTGGGACAGAATTTCCAAGAAAATAATCTTTAAACTGCACCATACCTGAATTTGTGAAAAGTAAAGTAGGGTCGTTCCTTAAGACTAAAGGAGCAGAAGGCACTATTTTATGGCCTTTGTTTTCAAAAAAATCAAGGAATTTACGTCTGATTGTACTCGAATTCATCACTTCTAAGCGTATTTTAGCTTTTTAGCATCAGTTTTTACTTATATTTATAAGTTTTAATACCTCATAAACTGTAAAATTAAACTCAATTGTGTTCATAATAAAAGGAAACCATGAAATTAGAACATATGGAAAGTTTAAATTTGCGACTTCTTTTGATTATTGATTTCAGTAATGCTGAGAACTAAGTTTCGTTATAATTCAGAAAACCTCCGCTATGAGCGTGTTAAGATTTCATTCTTTAACATGCTCATGACCGCTATAAGCTACCTAAGTTTTGGCATGTTGTTTTTTATCGGCTTGCTCCTGCTACAAAACTATATTATTGAAACCCCTTACGAGAAACAACTCAGAACTGAAAATAAGGCATTGAAAGAACACAAGATCTTACTTACAAGTCAACTATCCCGATCTAACCATCAGCTAGAGGAATTAAAAAAACAAGATCAGGAATTATACGAGAAACTTTTTGAAACAAAATTGCCTCCAGACGAAAATCAATCTTTAACTCAACGGGAAGAAATTTTATTGGCCGGATCTGGTGACTTTAAAAAAATAATAAAGGATATAAATGTAAGGTTTAACAGTCTGTACAATTCTGCTAAAAAGACTAATGAATTTTTTCACGCGAACGCAAGTGTAAAAAAAGAAGATATTTCAACTCTATTTTCATTGCCATCTATTATTCCGGTAGCCGATTTTGATCCATCAAAATTAGTTTCCGGATTCGGAACCCGCATTAATCCATTTCATAAAGGACACTATCACCATGATGGTGTTGATATTGCCACCGCTCGTGGCACAGCCATCCTTGCTGCTGGACACGGACAGGTAATTATAGCTAAGCGAAGTGACTTACTGGCTGGCTTTGGTAACTATGTGGAAATTGATCATGGACATGGTGTAATCACACGTTACAGTCACCTCGAAGAAATTATTGTTCGTCAGGGGCAAAAACTAAAAAAAGGTCAGGTTATAGGAAGTGTCGGGTCGAGTGGCGGATCAATTGCTCCACATGTTCATTATGAAGTAATCCAAGAGGATACGAACATTGATCCGATCAAATTCTTTGCTGAAGGATTAACCGCAGGACAATACCAGGAATTAGTAGCTAAGGGCACTAAACAAAACCAGTCGTTGGATTAATGGCCAAAATCAGATATACATACAATGACGAAACGTGCAAATACGAACCCATTATCGTATCGCCCAAGACAGCTAGTCGCAAGATGTTATCATTTTTAGGGATCTCGCTTACAATCGGAATAATTGGCCTTTTATATTTTAATTCGAAGTTTCCTCATTTGGATGAAACTATTCAAACCGCAGAAAATCAAAATCTGAAAACTGAGTGGCGTGTACTTTTAAAGCAATTGGATCGAACTTCTCAACAGCTTTCAAAGCTTGAAGAAAACGATGATCACAATTACCGGGTAATTCTTGATTTAGAGCCCTTAGATATTACCCAACGAGAAGCCGGTGTTGGTGGTCGTGAAAAGGAAAGTTCTTTCATATCCAATTCATTTATTCGCACTGCATACGAACAAGCAGAAAAAATTAAAAATCGGCTTGATATTGAATCGCAATCAATGAAGCAGCTTAAGGAAGAATTAGAAAATAAAGAAAAAATGTGGGCTGCGCGCCCAGCCATTCAG
>JAHEMS010000529.1 GCA_024643595.1 Bacteroidota bacterium | reverse complement strand
ATTTGCCAGCACCTATATGATCATACAATCCGTAGTGCGTATCAATTTCATGTTGTGTGCTCACGATGATCGCATCAGCATGTTGCAGTACATTTTCTTCCACTGCAATGCGACTACTCAAGTTAAACTTCTCTTCAATTTTTTCAGGTGATAATCCTTCTTGCAACAAAATATTTAATTTATTGCGTCCCAGTGAATGACCCGTTGAGATGAAAGGCACTCCAAACATTTGATTCAATTGCGATGCCAGGTAGTTGCCATCCGCATAATGCCCGTGCACAACATCAGGAAAATCATCCTGCTTTTCGATAAAACGAATGGTTTTATCAACGAACTCATCCATGTAACCCCACAGTGATTCTTTTTGTCGGTAGGTAAGACCTCCGCAACTCATTCGCACGATACGTGCCTTGTCATTTACTATCTCAATTTCCTGCTCGTAGGAAGAAGATACTCTCTTATCAGAAATCCTTCTGGTGAAAAGATCCACTTTGCGTACCATTGGATGAAGAGAAAGATTTTCTAACAATTCAAGCACGTACTTCACCTGACCTCCAGTGTCTTTATCTCTGCCAATCTCAGGATCCTTGAACCGTATAAGGCCGTGGGGACTAAACAATTGTATATAATATCCCTCTTTCATTATTCCGTTTCACGATGTGGAAAACGTGCAAAGTTAACCAATTCAAATAAACCAATGGATTTTGTAGTTTTAAGCGATCGATAAAATCGAACTCTATGTATTCAGGATCAGGATTCAGCGATTGGGAAATTGGTGATATCACCGTACTTATTCATGATGATGTTTATCATTTATTTCATCTCATCATTCCAAACCATGATTATATCGCCCATGCGATTTCGCATGATGGGATTTCATGGAAAAGAGTAAACAACGCGTTGTTTGTTGGTAACCCAGGTGAGTGGGATGATGATATGCTTTGGACGATGCACGTATGTGAGGTGGATGGAAAATTTGAAATGTATTATACTGGCTTACAACGAAAAGATCGGGGCGTAATTTCTAAAATAGGTTTTGCACAATCCAACAATCTTATTGATTGGAAAAAGAATAAAAAAACCATTTTCCCAATTGAGCCTAAGGGCATTTACTATGAAGCATCTCAATCTAATCCAAGGAAATGGCTGAGCTTTCGCGATCCTTTTCGATTTGAATATAAAGGTGAAGTTTATCTGCTGATTTGTGCACGTACATCCACCGGCCCGATAAGCCGAAGGGGATGTGTTGGAGTTGTCAAAATTACTCATGATGTAGTAGAACATTTACCTCCGCTACTATACCCCATGGTGTATGATGACATTGAATGTCCTTGTGCATTTGAATTGCATGGTCGATTTTATTTGATTGGGTCAATTCGTGAAGACATAAAGATACGCTATTGGTTTGCACCTGAATTTTTTGGCGAGTATCATTCATTCCATGAGGATGTGTTGTTGCCCCAGGGAAATTATGCAGCGCGTACAGTTCAGGATGGAGATCACATGTTGATTTATAACTTTTTTTACGCCTATGGAAAAATAGATGGATTGCGTGTGCTTCCACCGCCGAAAGAATTAGATACCGACGATAATGGAAGGCTACGATTAAAAAGTTATTATCGCTGGGAGCAGATGGTAACAAAAACAATTGAGCAGAAAGAAATCACAAGCATTAAACATCTGCTTTCCAACCCAACAGCATTTTCAACGATCGAATCAGACAAATGGTCATGCGGATCAAGAAGTGGCTATGAAATATTTAGCTTTCAGAAACCCTCGGCAGGCTTTATATGGGAAGGGTCGCTCACAATTGAAGGAATAGGGAAATTGGGATTGGTATCCGATATGGATGAAGAGGGAAATGGGTATTATATTTCATTTGACGTTTCAAATGGACTTACTCAAATCAGGTCATGGGGCTATAACCCGTTGAATAATCGTCAGAATTTTATTTTCACGAATATTCAATCAAACATTTTTGCTATCCATGAAAAGAAATCCTTTCATTTTAAATTGATTCGTTACGGCCACTACATTGAATTATCTATTAACGGTATTGTGAAGCTTACCTTAATGGATTATACCTATTCGGGCAGCGGCATTGGAATATATTCTTCCTCATCAGTCATTTCTTTGCAAAATTCGAAAGTAATGGCACTGACCAATCCTGAAGAAGAATATGCCAGCCAGGAAGAAGCGCAAAAATTGCCAGATTAAACAAAACTGAAATTACCAAACAAGTTTTTATTTGCTATATCCCAACCCGCCAATAACCAATTTTATATAAAGCATGTTGATACCAAAATTGGGTCCATCGTTTACATCGCCTCCTGAAAAGGTCCAGTCGGATGAAGGAAATCCATAGGCATATCCAATTTGTACGGAGGTCATAAAGCCAGCATAGGAGTTATCCTTTTCATCATATTGCACGGAGGGTATAGCTAAAACATTCAGTGAAGCATCAACCACGAACCCACCAACTGAAATGTTAATTTCCCGACCAGGATCACTTGCTATATCACCCACCGATACATCTTTATTTTGCGCAATGGTAAGGCCATACCCACCTCCGCCAACACCAAGCATTGGATAGATTTTTAATC
>JAHEMS010000528.1 GCA_024643595.1 Bacteroidota bacterium | reverse complement strand
CTCAATTAATGAAGCATTCCGGTAAAGCCATTGTCTTTGAAGATATTGATGATTATAAGAAGAGAATTGATGATCCGAATCTGGAGGTGGATGAAAGCAACATCCTGGTGTTGAAAAACGCTGGTCCAATTGGTTATCCGGGCATGCCTGAGGTCGGAAACCTCGGCCTACCAAAAAAACTATTGGCAAAAGGTATTCATGATATGGTGCGCATTTCAGATGGTCGTATGAGCGGTACAGGCTTCGGTACGGTAGTTTTACATGCTTCGCCCGAAGCTGCGCTGGGCGGAAACTTTGCGGTTGTTAAAACCGGTGATATCATTAGTCTTGATGTGGCCAAACGAATGCTGACTTTGGAAGTATCGGACGAGGAATTATTGAAACGAAAACAAAACTGGAAACCCATTCATAAAAAATATGATCGTGGATATGTGATGTTATATCAGCAACATGTACAACAAGCGAATGAAGGTGCTGATTTGGATTTTCTCAGAGGAAGTTCAGGCAGCGAGGTATCGAGAGATTCTCATTAAAAGTTAATTGGATGAATTGAAAATAGCTGAACACAATAATCCAGGTCATGCTTAGTAATGGCAGATAAATTCAAAAATAAAACCGCGATTGTTACCGGAGCCGGTCAAGGCATCGGTCTTGAAATTTGCAGACAGCTCGCAGCACAAGGGGCACATGTAATTCTAAACGATATTGAAGTCTCCCTGGCAGAAGATGCTGCTCGTTTGATTCAAAAGGAAAATGGCAGTTGCATTGCTTATCCCGGAGATTGTTCAGATGTTGAATTCATTCAAAATATGGTCAATGAAGCTGTACGGCTATTTGGTTCGCTTGATATCGCTATTGCCAATGCGGGAATCACCCTATTTGGTGATTTTCTGGATTACAACCAGGAAGATTTTTACAAGGTGATGCACGTTAACCTGGGAGGCAGTTTTTTTCTGGCACAACTTTCATCCCGACAAATGAAAGAACAGGGCGCCGGTGGCAGAATCTTATTTATGTCCTCCGTTACCGGCCATCAGGCTCATAAAAATCTGGCAGCTTATGGAATGACGAAAGCGGCCTTGGAAATGCTCGCTAAAAACCTTGTCGTTGAAGTTTCTCCTTACCACATCACCGTGAATGCAATCGCACCCGGTGCCACCGCTACAGAGCGAACCAAGAGTGATCCTGAATATGAAAATACATGGTCGCGAATTACACCCATTGGTAAATCGGCTTCAGTACAGGATATAGCCCACGCAGCGCTGTTCCTGGTGTCACCGGAAGCAGGACATATTACCGGGCAGGCATTAGTTATTGATGGAGGCTGGACGAGTGTGAGCCCTTCTCCCTATTAAAAGTTAGAGTTGTTATCCTGGGACTTTACTTTTAAGGCGCCTATCGAATTAGTATCTCGAATCTTTCATGGAGTCTCTTACTCCACCAAACAACACGTCCAACACGCCAGGTTCGTTCATGAATTTCTGAGGGAAAGGCAATTCTACTTTAGAGACTTCATTCAATTCATTCATAAGATCAGATGGAATTTCAAAATTCAAACATCCCAATACATCCTCTACCTGTGCTACTTTTGTAGCACCAACAATTGGTATCACGCTTTGATTCTTGTGCTGTCGAGTCCAGTTGATAGCAAGTTGGGAGGCACTTACTCCTAAACGACCAGCTACCTCTACCACTTTTTTAGTAATGTTAGTCGCCCGTTCGCCAAGTCGCACACTCGTATCCACCAATCTTCCTCTATCACCTTTCAGATATTTACCAGTCAATGCCCCACCGGCCAGTGGTGCCCACGGAGTAATGGTCATGCCATATGCTTTTGCCATTGGAAAAAGCTCGGCTTCTACTGTTCGCTGAATTAAACTGTATTCAATCTGCAAACCAATGAATTGATTCCAACCGCGTAATTCGGCCATGGTATTTGCCTGACTCACTATCCAGGCAGGGGTATCGCTGATGCCGATATAATGCACTAACCCGCGGCTAATTAAATCCTCCAGGCCTTTCAATATTTCTTCAGTCGGTGTAAGGCTATCCCAGATATGGAGCCATAATACATCGATGTAATCCGTGTTGAGTCTCCATAAACTTTCTTTCACGCTCCGCATCATATTTTTCCGATGATTACCGGCGAAGTTCAGATCACCGCTGCGGTCGCGAAGTGAATATTTTGTAGCCACTACAAAGTGATCACGATCTTTGGCGATAAAGTCGCCCACAAATTTTTCTGATGTTCCTTCCGTATATCGATTGGCGGTATCAATAAAATTCCCACCCGCGTTGGCGTAGGTATCAAAGATTTGTTTGCTGATGTCTTTGTCACATCCCCATTTCCACTCGGTTCCAAAGCCCATTGTACCCAGGCTAAGTTCTGCGACTCTCAGGCCCGATTTTCCAAATAGTTTGTAGTTCATTTTATTTTCTAATTGGCGTTGTCATTGAGTAGCAAAAGCTACATAGGCGTCACGCTATTGTGGCAATGTTTTTCCTGCTTTGCTTAAATTAAAAACTAAGAAAGCAGATGAAATTAAAAAAAGCAAGCCAGCGCCGGCCATGAACGTGGATGAAAGCGGCAACACCTGCAATAC
>JAHEMS010000527.1 GCA_024643595.1 Bacteroidota bacterium | reverse complement strand
AAAGGTAATGGTGCATACCGGACTCGTGGATGAGCGCATGGCCATCGGCTTGCGCGAGGCTGGTGTTGATGGCGTTGCTCTGGATATCATAGGGTCGAATGAAACCATAGAAAAAGTATATCATCTCCAATCAACTATTGAGGATTATGATTACTCCTTGAAAGTCCTCACGGATAATGGTCTAAGTATTCGGCCGCATATTATTCTCGGGTTGCATTACGGAAAATTTTTGGGTGAGTACCAGGCACTTGATATGATCAGCAAATATCCAGTACATGCATTAATACTTGTTATTCTCACCCCACTTCATGGCACGCTCATGCAAAAGGTGACTCCCCCGGCTACGGACGAAGTAACCAATTTCTTTCAACAGGCACGGATCAAAATGCCCGATTCGAAAATATTGGTGGGTTGTGCCCGGCCTTCCGGTGAATATAAAAAGATTGTTGATATCGCTGCTGTAGATGCCGGGTTAAATGGCATCGCCTACCCTGCTGAAGGGGTGATCGAGCATGCACGTATGAAAGGACTTGTTCCTAAGTTTTTTGAAAATTCTTGTTCCTGTGGAGTAGATTAATTTATGAGCGAGCACGTGTGGCGACATATTGACGAAAAGGATGTGAGCGCATCACATGGACTCGCAAGTGATGAATACCTGATGCATTCGCACAGTTCAAAAACTAACCCTTATCCAGCTTCACTCAAATTATACAGCTATCGTAACCATTGCGCTTTGTGTGGTCGGTTCCAGGATCTAATGGCGGAAATTGATATAGCGGCCTGTAAAGAAAATGGTGTCGAAGTTGGACGCAGACTAACCGGGGGAGGCGCCATTATCATGGGTGAAAACCAATTAGGAATTTGTCTCACCTCCCACTCATCCCTGTTTGAATGGACACATATCCGCGAGTTATATCACCTGTTTTCGCAACCGATCATTCAGGCATTGAAAGCTTACTCCATCGATGCAAGTTTTCGATCCAAGAATGATATTGAAGTCAATGGAAAGAAAATAGCAGGACTTGGTATTCATATCAGTCCGGATGGAAGCATGCAATTTCATTCCAGTTTGCTTCTCGATCTTGATATACCACAAATGTTAAAAGTGCTGAAGATTCCCATTCAGAAATTTTCAGATAAGAAAATGGTTCATACCATTGAACAACGCATGACTACCGTCAGGACAGAAACTCAACAAATGGTAAGCATGATCGAACTAAAGAAAACTATTCTTAATGCGTATGCCAAACAGTTTGATGTCGCCTTCCAAAACACTTCTTTTTCTGAAGAAGAGCTTGGACAAATAGAATCGTTGCAACGTGAGCGTTACCAAACCGATGAGTGGTTATTTCAGAATAGTCCGCAACAAGATATGGATGGAGTTAGTCTGAAAAAAACTGCTGCCGGATTGCTGCGTACTTATATCGGTATGAAAGGCGAGAACATTAAAAGTGTACTGATAACCGGTGATTTCATGGATATGCCTGAAGCGTTCTCACAAATTGAAGCGCAATTAAAATGGAGTCCGCTGGACAAGGATAAAATTTCGGATGTTGTTTATCGTGTATTCAATGCGTCCTCTGAAACTACATCGCATGTCGTTGTCAAGCCCGAAGAGGTAGTGGAAGCGATATGGTTGGCGGCTCAACGCGCCTTTGCAGCAAAGAAATATACGTACAAAGGTTCCTGCTATTACCCTACTAAAGAAACTGCTGATGCCTGAAGCTACGATAATCAGTACGAACATTGATGAAAGAAAAGTTTCTGTTCATGTATCAGAAAAAGCGAAACGTATGTTGGGCAATAGAACCTTGCCGCTCTATGTAAATATGGAACTTTACTTCAGTTGCTTTATTAAGAAAATGATCAAGTTTTCTGATATCCCACCCCAACGTGAATCGAGTAAAATAACTGAAAACCTATTTGCCTCCTTTCGCCCTGTACAATCTAAAAGCTGTAACATACATGATCTGAGTGGAGATAATACGCCCATACTTATTGATTTGAATGTGACAAAGAGAAAAGCTATTGTTCCCCGACACCTTTTTATCGATTACAAGAGAGGAGAATGGAAAGGAGATTTTACCTGGAATTTGAAATAAGTTGGATTATAAAGATGTGATACTATGATGCCATTAGAAACTGTTGAAACGGAAACTATTAAAAAATTAAGTCCTGACGTTGTGCGCATCAGTGCGGCAAGCGCTATGGCGTTGCGTTTGCAATCAGGAAGATTTTCACGGGAGTTTGATTTTGGTGGAATAAATATATTGCTCAATTACGATAATGGATGTTTATCTGATTGTGGTTATTGTGGATTAGCCAGAACCAGGCCTGGTGCTTATGAAGAAAAATCTTTCATCCGCGTAGAATGGCCTCTGGTGGATACCGATCAACTCATCGATAGAATGGCCGAACATGAAAAGAAACTTACCCGGCTTTGTATTTCGATGGTAACACATGGCAGCGCTTATCGCGATACAGTTGACATTACTAAACGTTTGCGTGCAAAAGTAAATACTCCGCTTTCTATATTGGTGGCTCCTCCTACTTTGAATAAAGATAAACTCCAGCATTTTAAGGATCTGGGTGTCGATATGATTGGCGTG
>JAHEMS010000102.1 GCA_024643595.1 Bacteroidota bacterium | reverse complement strand
CCTTGCGCTGGATTTTATCGATGAGCGATTGTCGCCCGATTTAAACTCCATGGAGTTACAGGACAAAGAGCTTCTGAAAAAGCAAAAGAAAGCCGCTACTCAATATTTTGATAAAATCTATAAGGGACAAACACCTTCCGATGAAATTGATGAAAAAGTCATCAAGGTGGCGGAAGAAGCACTGCGCATGTTTCAGCAGCAGGTAAAAAAAGACCACGACTTTCTGGCAAAAAACACGGTCTTGGAAATTGAAAAACTGACCAGCATTTATCACAGCGTGCTGAGCTTGCTATTGGAGTTTGCAGGATTAGCAGCAGCGGAGAAAAAAGTTAATCACGCCAACTTTGTGAACCATCCGTGGATCATTGCCATATCAAGAAATGAAGAACTTAAAAAACAACTGCTTCGCACTGACGCAGGCTGGCAGAAAAATAAAGATAAAGTAAGAAGCTGGTTCAGGGATATTATAAAAGACGACCAAACTTATCTGGAATTTATTTCAGCCAAAAAGACGAATGAAGAAAGTCAAAAGGAATTGATTCGTTATATGGTGCGTAAACTGATTCTGGGGGCAGTTCCGATCAATGACTTTTTTGAGGAAAATGATATTCGTTGGGCGGAAGACAAAGTGATCGTCCGCAGCCTGGTGGACAAAACCCTCAAATCATTCGCTGATGGTAATATTGAAATCCAAAAACTCTCCCTGGATTGGGATGATGATAAAAATTTTATCGAAAAGCTCTTTAAAAGTACGGTCGATTTGGACCAAAAGTATAAGCTTCTGATTGCCAAAAACACAAAAAACTGGGAAGTAGATCGGCTCGCCCTTACGGATCGGGTAATCATTGAGATGGCCATAGCCGAAATGATTCATTTCCCGAATATTCCCATTAAGGTTACGATCAACGAATACATTGAACTGACCAAAGATTACAGCACACCTAAAAGCAGACAGTTTATCAATGGAATTCTGGATGTAATTTCAAAAAACATGAAAGAATCTGGGGACATCAAAAAAAGTGGCCGGGGACTTATTGATAATAAATAAAATATATTTTTTAGGATGGGCAGCTCGTCATTAATGCGGTATCCCGTAGCCATTGTTTATTAATTTAACTTTTGAAGTTATATCTTTGTGTTCCATTAAATTTTAATTGATATGAGTAAGAAAGGAAGTAACGCATTAATGGCTTTTCTTGCCGGAGCAACTGCCGGAGCTATTTTGGGGATATTATATGCGCCCGATAAGGGCACGAATACACGTGAGAAACTTTCTTTTCAGCTTGATAAGTATAAAAAGATATTAGAGGAGTATTTAGCGGATGTAATTTCAGGAAATGAATCACCCCTGACGTCAGAAGCGAAGTCTCAAGGACAAAAGGTGGTTTCTGAAGCGAAAGACAAGGCACAGCGCTTGTTGGATGATGTTGACGAATTGCTGGAGCAAATTAGAGGGAACAAGAACAGTTAATGAATTGTTAAACTCGACAGGAATTAAAATATTAGACGGGCTACCCATTAGTTTTGAATCCCGGTATATCAAAAGAAAATAATAACCAAGTAATATTAGCATATGAAAATGGCAATCAAATTAATGACAGTATTGGCCCTGGCGGTTTTGGTAATGAGTTGCAAAGACCGTGCATCTGAAAAAAGAATAGCTGAACTGGAGAGCAGGCTTGCTCAAATTGAATCAAACAAGAGCACAACAACACCAACCGCCACGCCGACACCCGTGGCAGACGCTGTACCGGATGAAAAACCATCTGGTCCATTACCAATCATAAATTTTGAAAGAACTGACCATGACTTTGGCACCGTTACGGAAGGTCAAAAGGTGAGTTATACGTACAAAATTACAAACACCGGTGAAGCACCCCTGGTAATACAAAATGCGCAACCCTCATGTGGATGCACCGTGCCCACTTTTTCTAAAGATCCTATTCCAGTAGGAGGCAGCGGATTTGTGACGGCTGAATTTGATAGCAGTGGAAAGCCGGGTATCAATAACAAAACGATCACTGTTACATCGAATACGTGGCCTAAGGTAACAACGCTTCGTTTTAAAGCGATGGTTACGCCCAAAGCAGAAGCCGCAGGACCGTTGAAATAATAGCTGGCGACAATTAAAATTCAAATCATCCCAAATCCTCAGAAGGGTTTGGGATGATTGTTTTATTAGAATAACTTGCAGCCCAAATTTTTTAACTATGAACTCTATTTTAGCACAAGCTCAAGGCGGAAGCAGCTCCATGACGATGCAATTACTCTTCATGGGTGCCATCATTGCCGTATTTTACTTTTTTATGATCCGTCCACAGCAAAAGAAAGCGAAAGATCAGAAGAAATTTGTTGAAGAACTGAAGCGCGGTGATTATATCGTTACCATTGGTGGTATGCATGGTCGCATTGCAGAAATTGAAGACGATACATTTATTATTGAAGTGGAACGCGGAGGAAGAATAAAATTCTCAAAATCGTCCGTTTCAATGGATTCTACAAAAGTAATTGCCGGTAAGAAACCCGCATAAGCTTTTCATCAATCAAGACCTGCCGTATGGGCAGGCGTTTTGGATATGAAATTCGTTCGGGTCATCATAAATCTTTTTCAATTCAACCGGACAAACTGGAAGGCAGTCATCCTGTGTGTATTGGCTGCGGCCACCTTTTGGATATTCAATGCTTTCAATAAAAGCCATTCATCGACTATACGGTTTCCTCTTCATTTTGACTTTGATAATCAACGCTATGTAGCGGTAAAGCCATTGCCTCAACAGATCAATATTAATGTTACAGCAAGCGGTTGGGAACTGTTTCGTAAATCAATGGGTGTAAAACTTCCTGAGTTGATCATTTCCCTGGATCGTCCACTGGAGATAAAGAAGATCCCGGCCAGCGGAGTCGTCCCTTTGGTAATTGATCAATTGGGTAGTTTACAACTCAATTATATTACTACGGACACCCTCCACATCCATTTGGATGAGAAAGTATCGAAAATATTTAGGCTCAAGGCTGACCTGAGTAACCTCAAATTAAAAGAAGGGTTTGGTTTCATGGGTGTTGTGGAAGTGATACCTGACACCGTTGTGATCGATGGTCCTCGCAGTATTATCAAGTCGCTACCTGACACGATTTCCTTACCCATATTGGCGAAAGGCATTAGCAAATCATTTAGTGATGAAGTAGAGATTCCCTTATTCGATAGTGAATCAATAAATCGTAATCCACCGGTTGTAGCTGTGAAGATTGAAGTTGGCCCGATGGAAACGATGGAAACAACCTTAAAGTTGAAAGTGATTCATCAACTGCGCAAAGGGAAAGCCTTTGCCGATAGTGTAAAAGCGTTCATTCAGATTCCGGTTAATCAAAAGGAAGATTTTATATCCAGGCGAGCAGACATATCTGCGTTGATAGACCTGAAAGAAGCGAGTCAAAAATCTCAGCAACTCTTTCCAAAGATAATTGGTCTGCCCGTCTACGCACGGGTAATTTCAATCGATTCAATGAGTTATAAAATCGATTAACACAATTGAAGTAGCAATGCAGCAACCGGTCCAAATAGGTATTACTGGAGGCATAGGATCAGGTAAAAGTTTGATATGCCGGATCTTTCATGTATTGGGTGTACCTGTGTATGATGCCGATAGCCAAGCGAAAAAATTAATGACCACTGACGGAATATTGATCCATCAGATCAAAAAAGAATTCGGATCATTGTCGTATGATGATAAAGGTGAACTTAACCGTGAATGGCTTGGCAAAACAGTTTTCAATCAACCGGATAAGTTAGCCAGATTAAATGCATTGGTTCATCCGAGAGTGGCTGCGGATTATAACCAGTGGATCGTCACGCAAAGCGGAGCAAAATATTGCCTTAAAGAAGCGGCTCTTTTATTTGAGGCAGGATCGTTTCAATGGTTGGATAAGATTATTGTAGTAGCCGCCCCGGATGCATTAAGAATAAAACGAGTGCTGCAACGAGACGCACATCGTAGTAAGGAGGATCTGGAGAGAATTATTCAAAATCAAATGCCACAGGAAGAAAAAATGAGTAAAGCCGATTACATAATAAAGAATGATGAATCTGAGTTGGTTGTCCCTCAAGTGCTGAAATTACATGAGTGGTTCAACTCGATGAAGTAATAAACGTTCCATAAATCAATTCAACCCTGTTCTAAATCAATCAATGAAAAAGACACTTATTACCGTTGCTGTTGTAGCGGTTATTATAATTCTCCTCACGTTGCTTAAGCTGAATTTTTTTAAAAGTGCAACGATGACGCCTCCACCTGGGCAAGGTTCGGGTGGTGGACGAGGAGGTTTGCTATCCGTTGATGGGATGATCATCAAGACAGCCCAGTTGGATAATAAGTTGAACGTTACCGGTTCCATTTTGCCCAACGAGTCGCTGGAATTGAAAAGCGAAGTCTCCGGTAAAATCATATCTATATTTTTCGGCGAGGGCAAGCAGGTTCGTAAAGGGGACACCTTAATTCGAATGAATGGAGATGAGATCGAGGCGCAGCTGGAAAAGCAGAAATATAACCAGAAGCTTAATGAAGATAATGAGTTTCGTCAGCGGAAACTGTTGGAGAAAGATGCCATCAGCCAGGAAGAATACGACAATGCGCTGAACCGATTGAACACGACCGTGGCCGATATTCGCTTGCTTGAAACACAACTGGCCAAAACCAGAATACAAGCGCCTTTCGATGGTGTAATTGGTCTGCGATTTGTGAGTGAAGGGGCCTACATTTCTCCGAATAATGTGATTGCAACCCTCTATAATATATCTCCGGCTAAGTTGGAATTTGCGGTACCGGGTCGCTACAGTACACAAGTGGCACCGGGTAAGAAAGTCAGGTTTACGATTGAGGGAGACTTGCAGGTTTATGAAGGTCAGGTATATGCAATTGAGCCTCGCATTGATCCGGCAACACGCACGTTAAAGATAAGGGCGTTGGCGGAAAACAGGCGTGGCAACCTGTTGCCGGGTCAGTTTGTTAAAGTGGAGTTAATTCTGGAATCTTTCCAA
This sequence comes from Bacteroidota bacterium, assembly GCA_024643595.1. GTDB lineage: Bacteria > Bacteroidota > Bacteroidia > Cytophagales > Cyclobacteriaceae > ELB16-189. The sequence goes on along the minus strand of JAHEMS010000102.1, from coordinate 4,674 downwards.
AATGCCATACTTGTTCCAACGGAAGCCGTGATTCCTGAGCAGACAGGAAAGAAAGTTTTTATCCTTGAAGGCGGAAAAGCAAAAGAAGTATTTGTGGAAACGGGAATAAGAACCTCTAATTCGTTGGAGATATTGTCAGGCCTAAAGCCCAACGATACTTTGCTTACTACAGGCATTTTGCAATTACGCCCTGGCATGAATGTGCAGATTTCTAAGTTGGATTGATAGTTAGGTAAAAGACAAATAAAATATCCATGGCAAGTTTATCAATCACCAGCATCAACAGACCCGTTCTGGCCATTGTGATGTCTTTAGTCATCATTCTTTTCGGAGTTATTGGTTTTTCATTCCTTGGTGTTCGTGAGTTTCCAAGTGTTGATCCGCCAGTCGTATCCGTTTCCACCAGCTACGTGGGAGCCAATTCGGATGTGATGGAATCACAAATTACCGAACCGCTTGAAGAAGCAATCAATGGAGTTCCGGGTGTTCGCACAATTACCTCGGTAAGCCGCGAAGGTAGCAGCAATATCACCGTAGAATTTGAATTGGGTATTGATCTTGAAACAGCCGCAAATGACGTGAGAGATAAAGTATCAGGAGCGGTTAACCGTCTGCCTCCTGATGTGGACCCTCCACGAATTGAAAAAGCCGATGCGGACTCAAGCCCGATAATATTTTTAACTGTTAATAGTGATAAAAAAGATCTCCTTGAAGTATCGCGTTACGCTGAACTCTATTTTAAAGAGAGAATTCAAACCATTCCCGGAGTAAGTTCCATTCGAATATACGGCCAGCGCAGGTACTCCATGCGATTATGGATGGACCCGAGCAGACTAGCTTCACTTAAACTTGCCCCTTCTGATGTACTTCAGGCGGTGGGTCGTGAAAATGTTGAACTTCCTTCTGGAAGAGTGGAAGGACAGTCCACAGAACTTACCGTGCGCACAATGGGGCGCCTCACTACGGAGGATGATTTTAATAACCTGATCATTAAAGAAGATGGTGATAATATCGTTCGGTTCAGTGATGTAGGTTATGCGAAACTGGGTCCCGAAAATGATCGCACCATTATGAGAATGAATGGCAAACCAGGATGTGGCATTGCCATTATCGCACAACCGGGTGCCAATAATATTGATATCTCCAATCGCCTGCAGAAAAAATTAGTAGAGATCCAGCGTGACCTACCTGCGGATATTACTTATCAGATGAGCAGGGATTCTACGGATTATATCAGGGCCTCCATCGCGGAAGTAGAGGAGACCATTATTATTGCCTTCTGCCTTGTACTGGCCATCATCTTCCTATTCTTACGCGATTGGCGCACTACCGTTATACCGGTGGCCACGATTCCTATATCGCTGATAGGCGCATTCTTTGTTATGTATTTACTTGGCTTTACTATCAATGTACTAACCTTGTTAGGTATCGTGCTCGCTATTGGTTTGGTAGTAGATGATGCTATTGTTGTGCTGGAAAATATATATGTAAAAATTGAAGAGGGGGAAGATCCGGCAGAAGCAGCAAGGAAAGGTTCTACTGAAATTTATTTTGCCGTTATTTCAACTACGATTTCTGTAGTGGCGGTATTCTTGCCGGTAATTTTTCTTCAGGGGCTCACGGGTCGATTGTTTAGGGAGTTTGGATTGGTAGTATCCAGCGCTGTGGCGATCTCTGCATTCGTGTCACTTACGCTTACCCCTATGATGAGCGCAAAAATTCTTAAACGCCGAGCTGTCAAGCCTTGGCTTTATCGTGTAACCGAGCCGTTCTTCGAAAAACTTACTGAATCATACAGTTCTTCCCTCAATGGCTTTATGAAGCGCAGATGGCTGGCCTTTGTTATCGTTGCATCAGCGGCAGGACTGATTTATTTATTGGGAGTAACTATGCCTTCGGAACTTGCCCCTATGGAGGATCGCAGTGAATTCCGGCTTCAGGTGCAGGCTCAGGAAGGTGCCACCTTCGAGTATATGGATAAGTATATCGTGGAGCTAAATGATTTTGTTGACGAAGAAGTGCCTGATCGATCAAGTGTGTTTAGCATGACGTCTCCAGGTTTTGGAAATTCAGGGGTTAATACCGGATTTCTCAGGGTGGTTCTCAAGGATCCAAAAGAGAGGGATCGAACACAACAACAAATAGTAGATGAGATCACTTCCAAAGTACGTAAATACTCAGGAGTAAGATCATATGTCAGCCAGGCACAAACGATTGGTGATCGCAGAGGAGGATTCCCGCTTCAATTTGTTATCCAGGCTGGTGATATTAATCGATTAAAAGCGATCCTTCCCACGTTTATGGAAAGGGCAAATGCAAGTCCAAAATTTGCCTTTATTGATCTTGATTTGAAATTCAACAAGCCCGAGATCAATGTGACCATCGATCGGGACAAGGCGCGTAATATGGGCGTGAATGTGTTGGACATCGCTCAGACATTACAATTAGGTCTCAGCGGATCTCGTTTTGGAAATTTCGTCATGGACGGCAAGCAATACCAAATCATTGGTCAGGTTGAGAGGAAAGATCGAAATGAACCACTTGATCTGAAAACACTTTACGTCAAGAACAGAAGAGGGGAATTAATTCAAATGGATAATTTGGTTCGGTTCGAGGAAATCAGCAGCCCACCTCAATTATATCGCTTCAACCGTTATTCATCGGCAAAGGTGAGCGCACAACTTTCGCCTGGTGTTGCCTTGGGTGAAGGAATCAAAGAAATGCAACTTATCGCCAAGGAAGTGTTGGATGAATCTTACACCACAAGTTTGGATGGAGCCTCACGTGAATTTTCAGAAAGTTCCACCAGTATTTATGGTGCATTTTTAATAGCATTGGCGATCATTTATTTAATTCTGGCGGGGCAGTTTGAGAGTTTCAAAGATCCACTCATCATCATGTTTACGGTGCCTTTAGCGTTGGCCGGTGCGCTGATCTCATTGTGGTATTTCAATCAGACATTAAACATCTTTAGCCAGATCGGAATTATAATGCTCATAGGCCTGGTAACTAAGAATGGAATTTTAATTGTCGAATTCGCCAACCAACGAAAGGAACAGGGAAAGAAGTTGATGGAGGCTGTAGTTGAAGCGGCCGAATCACGCTTCCGACCTATTATAATGACAAGCCTATCAACAATTCTAGGGATTTTACCAATTGCCCTTGCTTTGGGGGCTGGTTCTGAAAGCCGCGTATCGATGGGAATAGCAGTTATTGGAGGAATGGCATTCGCAACCGTACTGACCTTATATGTTATTCCGGCCATCTATTCCTACGTCAGCAGCAAAGAATCAAATATTTCAACCCATTAAGTTCAATCTCATTTCAACTATGAATCGATTTTTGGCCGCTATTCTTTTTATTTTCTTTTCAATGAGCGCTAACGCGCAGGATACGCTCAGCCTCGCGCACGCCATCCAGATTGGATTGCGTAATAATTTTGATGTGCAGATAGGCAAACTGAGTGTTGAAATTGCCAGGAACAATAATAACTGGGGGCAGGCAGGCTTATTGCCCACCATCAATCTCATTGGAGGTCAACCAAACAGTATAGTTCAACGCAAACCAGCCAACCCCTTTGCCGTGCCGGGCAAAAACATTTCAGATAACCTGAATGGACAATTAGATGTTCAGTTCACGCTTTTTGACGGATTCTTTGTACGCATATCCAAGCAGCGACTTGAGAAATTAGAAGAGTTGAGTAATGGCAATGCCAGGTTTTTGATGGAGAACACCGTGCAGGGAATTATCCTCGGATATTACAGCGTGTTACTTCAGCGTGAACAATTACAAGTGTTGATTAAAAACAAGGAGTTTTCAAAAGAGCGTTATGATTATGTAAAGCTTCGTAAAGAATTGGGAGGAGCAATCACATTCGATGTGTTGCAAGAGCAAAACAATTACCTTACCGACTCAGCTAGTGTGCTTCAGCAGGAAATTCTTCAAAAGAATGCGTTGCGTAATTTGAATCTGCTTTTGAATGAAAACATAAATAAGACCTATTCTTTCACAGACCAGATTCCTTTCGTGAATGAATTGTATAGGTATGAAGACTTACGGGATAAAATGATAAGTTCCAATACCAATCTCCGCAATCAATACATCAGTCAGGAACTCTATCGCAATGCAACACGCATTGCCGAATCAAACTATTCTCCCTTGATAACATTAAATATGGGAGCCAATGGAAGCTTGGATCGATTAAATGCAAACTTCCGATCCAGCACGGGTAATACCATTGAAAATACGGTAGGATACGTAAATCGGGATGCGAGTTTTCCGGTATACAATACGGTGAATGAAACGGCCCTGAAACAACAAACTCAAATGGGGAATAGCTATGGTGCGTATGCCAACTTTGGATTGCGTTTTACCTTATTCAATGGAGGACAAATAAAACGGGCAGTGGAGAATGCGCAACTTCAGGAGAGAATTGCCCAACTGGGGACCGATCAACTTAAGCTATCATTGGAAAATGATTTATTAGCAGACTTTGATTTGTACAATTTGCGCAGGCAGCTGGTACAGATTGCGCAGGTACGATTACAGGCCGCAGAGTTAAATCTACAACTGGGTAATGAACGATATAAAAATGGAGCGCTAAGCGCGATAGACTTGCGCATCGTTCAGGATAATTATCAGCGTGCTGCCCTGGAAAACTACCTGGCCATTTTC
>JAHEMS010000101.1 GCA_024643595.1 Bacteroidota bacterium | reverse complement strand
GGCGTAATTTCTTCTTTTACTTTATCAAATGACTTAAACCCTTCTTCAACTTCACTGGTCATAACCGCCACAACGTATGTTTGATCCAAATCAAAAACATCTGAAACTTTGCCCACTTTTGCTTCGCGGAATAACCAGGTTACCAGTTGACGTGCTTCTCCAAGATTTGTGATACTTCTTTCTCCGGTTCCCAAATCATTGGCATCAAAGACATTCAGATTTTCCTTCTTCGCCTTTTCCTTAAATGCTTCTACACCAGAAAGTTCACTGGCAAAAGTTTGAGCTTTTAAATACGCTTCATTCTGCGTTTCATCACTGGGTGCAATTATTAATTCAACAGTGGCAACGGTATATGCAGTAAAATCGGCAACACTGGTAACTTCAATAATATGATAACCAAATTGAGTTTCAACAACATCATTAAGTAGTCCTGTTTTTTTAGCTGTGAAAACGGCATCTTCAAATGGTTTTACCATCTGTCCAGAAGTGAAGTAACCTAAATCTCCGCCTTGAGAGGCAGTGCCATCCGTTCCATGTTCCCTTGCCTTGACTGAGAAATCTGCGCCTCCTTTAATTTCACCTAATATTTTTCTCGCTTTTTCTTTAGCAGATTTTTTACTGGCATCACTCTCATCATCCCAACGAATTAAGATATGGCTCGCTTTGGCATTGCCGACAGTATCAGTACCGATCTTGGATATCTTGTATACTTTATAAGAGTCACCCTCTAGGACTGGACCAAACACCTGACCTTCAACTAGACTTTCATTTTGGCTACTTAGGTATGCAGGAAGCGTTGAAATATAATATTTCACATAAGGAGATTGACCATCTGTCTGCGTAACGGCAAACACAGAATCTTCGCTAACCGCTTTGAAATCGATGGCAATTTTCTGAAGATCTTCACGGAATTTGGCAGAATCTGCAGCTGACGCTTCTACAGGAAAAGTTACAAAACTTAAGCTCCTGGTTTGATCCACTTTATATTTCTGTTGATTCTTATTATAGTAGGTCTTTAATGCACTGTCATCAACTTTGATAAGGGAATCGCTGATGGCATAGAAAGGAACATAGAGGTATTTGACTTCAGCGACATCATTTTGTAAATGATAGTCACGTTCGGCTTCCGCATCGGTAACATAATTGGTCTTGACCAAGAGGTTTTCATACTTAAGGCGCTCGCGGCCCATGCCTAAATCTCTTTGGAATGTAGTCCACCTGTATTTACCTTCTTGCCAGGATGCCAGTCCATTAGGATCTAATGGTGCAGGCATATTGAATTGATTGATGTATTGCATCAGGCGAGAGCGATCAAAATTTCCAGCGGAATCAACAAATGAAGCCTTCACGTTTTCATCGACGTTTTTGCCTTGTATCATGTCCCAGATTTCATCTGCGGTAACCTTAACTCCCAATTTCTCGAATTCAGGCTTAATGGCTTTCTGCGCGATTAAAAGGTCCCATGCTTGTTGCTGAAGCAAAGGTCTTTCACGCTCACCGGGTTGGCGACCAAAGTTTAAAATATAATTGTTTTCGCGTTCCTTAATGGCAGATTGATACTCCTCCAGGGTAATTGTGTTGCCAGCGATCTTTCCTACCGTGTTTTCATTTCCAAAAACCGAGCGAGGTCCATTTCCAAAAAGGTCATTTAATACAAATGCTGCAATGGCAACGGCAACAAAGCCTACTACCCACTTGGTCATCTTGTTCCTCAACGTTCCAATCAATGCCATAAATAAAAATTAATAAGGTTGCATTACTTTAATCTCTTTATATCAACCACTTAAGACTAAAGCAGTTTAGTTTAAAGAGCCGCAAATTTAACTTGTTCTATGGATTCAGCAAAGGGATGAATTAATAAAATATTGTTGATTTTCAGCTTGTTATGAGATAGTTAATCCTATTTCTTTTTACGGAGTGTATAGCCGAAAAAAAGCATTGTGGCGACCATTATTAGCCAATAGGCCTGTCCTATGCCTACGGTCATGACTTCATAGATGCCGATAATAACAAAAAAGGCAGCCAGTGATAAAAGTAGAATGTCAAACAGTTTCATGATACTTTTTGAATTAGTCCTCCACTTCAAACTCGCCTTCCGGGTTTTTCATGGTGTAGTTGTTCAGGTCTTGATCAGCATCAAAGCCAGTACCATAAAGAATTTCATTTTCTAATTTTACGGTTACAAATTTATCAGTAAAGATTTTCCTGGTATCAGGTTTCCAAAACAGCTCTTCCGTGTTTAATTGTTGTTGTTTTTCGATATTAATAACCTCTACATCCCCAATGCCACGCCATTTATTTTCTTCCCTAAAGTAGTAAGCGCTGTTTGCCCGTAGGGTGGAGGTAATACTTCCGAGGTCATCGTAAAATTCAATAAAGATCCCTTCAGGGAACTCACTATTACCATTTTGGAATTCGTTGATTTTCTTTGCTTTGAGCATCACCTTCATCCGGCTTTTTTCTGTGTAGTACATGGTAATGTTCTCGGCTTCTCGCAAAGGCCCTTCATAAACCATAGGTATTGTGTGCTCTTCCGGTGTACAGGCTGAGAAGAAGGTGCCTACTAAAACTGAAGTAATGAAGGCTAAAAAAATATTCGAGTGACTCTTGATCAAAATAGATTTATCACAATTCTTCATAAATAAAGAAGGCTGGCATGTAGCCAGCCTTCCATAGAAATTGATTACAATTTATTCTTTTCCACGGGTGCGCAGTACTACAGTTTCACCCACCCAGCATGAAATTGATTTAGTTTCGCCTTCTTTCCAATTCAACTCAAATAATTCAGTTACTGAGGGGAACTGACCACGAGCTTGTGCCATCTTCTGCTGGCTGCCAGACTTGGCGTACATTTCGTATGCGGCTATATACACCAGCCGATCTTCTGCTAAACTCACTTGCTTGGAGCAATCTTTAAAAGAGCCCATATATAAGTCGCCGATTTTTTCATATCCTTCCTTCCCTGAAGGATCTGCTTCAATTGCTTTTCGATAAGACTCACGAGCTGCAGATTTACTTCCTTTTTGTGAAAGAAGGTCGCCCTGAAGAATATAAGAATCTGCTTTGTCCTGCTTAGTTTGAGCTAATGAAACGGATTCCGTTATCAATGCTTCTGCCTTCTCCATGTTGCCATTCTTAGCGTAGATTTTACCCATATTTTTAGCCAATCCATAATCGGGACTATTATCATGAATAACTTCTGCGGATTGCAACCAAAGAGGATCTTCAATGCAACCTCCTGTGGTCATAAACTGAAATATCTTTTTGGCTAATACAATATCCTTTGGGTTTTGCTTGAATTTTGGTTCGAGGTTTTTCTTTACGAAATCGCAATCTACCTTCACTAATTTTATCAGGATGTCATCAATGGTAGATTTGTAACCCCTTAGGCGTGTTACATTATCTTGTTTATTTTCTGCTAATGCTTTCTTGATTTTAACATCGATAATATCTGATATTTTATCATAGCGCTGTAAAATTTCATCATCCGATAGATTTTTCAGAATGGCAACATTCAATTGAACGGCTTGCATGTACGCCACTAAGTTGTTATCGTAAACATTGTTTCCACTTATTTCATAAACTTTATCATAAAGGGCTAAAACGTCAGCTGTCTTATCTTTATTCTGCCCATTGTAGGAGAGGGCGTAAATTGCTTTGCGGTTTAACACATTAACATCATCTCCACAATTCGTGACCCGCATATCATAGAGCATAAGCATGGAATCTACCAGTACTTGTTTTTTAGCAGGATTTTTCTCGATACTGGCCAGTTTATTATAAATTTCTGTACCATCAATATATAGTTTAGTCTGCCACTGTGGGGCATTCACAAGCATCCATTGTAAACCGGCAGTAGCGCCTCGGTAATTTCCTTGTTTAAGGGCATCGCTATAAATGGCAACAGATTCTTCTGCTTTTGATCTGTTTTCAGGCCATTTTACTTCCTTACATTGCGATATAGCAGAAACAGAAGCCAGAAATATGAATGCCAGGCCAAACAATAAGGATTTCATTTTCATTTTCATTTTACTTAACAGTTAATCAAATCTTCTCTTTATAAACCACTGATCATTAAAAGTCATGCCAAAATAAATCTTAAAATAGTTTTCTTCAATAGTATTGACCTTAACATCTCCCCTTTTACCCACCTTAATCGCAAAATCAAGACTCGAAATCCTGCTTACCGGCATTGAAAAACCAAAATTAATGCCAAAATCCCTTACGATGCTGCCGTTAATCAAATAAGGATATTTATCATAACTAATGCCTGTACGGTAAGTCATCCTTTTTAAATAGCCGCCTAACTGAGTAGGATCAGGGGTAAATTCTGTTCCTAAAGATAACTTCCATCCTTGTGTTCCCCATGGTTGGGTTTCTCCACTGAAGTCTTTAAAGTTATGATAGTCAAAATAAGTAAAATCCGTGCCAATAACCCAATAATCTCCCTTGCCAAATGATACCCCTACCGAAACGGAAGAAGGTATGGTTATACTCCCCGGCTCATTGTTAATTACTGTAGTTGAATCAACAATTCCTCCCGAATTTCTTCTTTCAAGCCGCGCATAATATTCGGTATTCAAATTTGCTTTAAAGTCATATACAGCTCCAATGTTTATTTTATAATTTTTCTTTCCCGAAATAGAATCCTTATGGAATGAAACCCCTCCGCTAAAGTTAAAATCCTTTACAAAGTTTCGAGCATATACAGTAGGATAGAAGGGTGATGACGTGTTATCATTCGTCAATGTATTTGAATACTCTCTAATGATTGAACCCCATAAATAGGTGGCCTTCAATCCTACCGAAAAATCATCGTTTAGCGATATCCCGTTGGACCAAAAAAACTGGTTAAGGCCACCTTGGCCAGATTCTTTAACATTAACTGTATTACTTGTTGTGCCAATTATTGAATCCACGTAGTCTAACTTATAATTTATGGATGAGTAAGGCATCAGGCCCATTGAAGTTGTCCATCGCCCTACTTTTACCGGAAATGCCGTAACCAAATAATTTAGATTGCCATTTCCGTTTGTTTCTGATATCCCGTTACCAGTAGCGGTTCGTCTTTCCCCAATAAAACCGGCCTCGAATACCGTAAATCTGTTATAAACCAGTAATGCCGGATTCTGGTTATTAAGATAAAAATACTGCGGATTGCTAATTCCAACACCTGCCATGCCCTGATTATGGGTTAACGCTGTTCCATAGGATTCGCCTATGCCTAAGTATGAAAATGGACTGCGTGCCGCCTGGCCCCATGCCATGGTTATTATGGAAATAAAGCCTAAAATTAGAAGATTGACCTTTTTAAAGTTCAGCATGGTAGCACAAAATCCTGTTCAACCCGATTAAAACTAGTTCGGGGGCCACAAATATGGGGTGTTTAAGCCTGTTTTCAAAAAAAGTATAATCTCCACCACACATTATCACAGTTAAGCTGGGATATAATGCCCGATATTGTCTGATAAACCCATCTACCTCTTCCAAAACTCCATTCATTACACCACTTTGCAGACAAGACTCAGTGGATTTTCCAATAAGATCAATTCTTTCAATTGCCTGAACTAGCGGAAGCCGGGCTGTAAATTTATTCATGGCTTCAAATCTCATACTTATTCCTGGTGAAATAGCACCGCCTTGGTAGACATTTTGCGCATCCAGAAGCTCATAATTAATGCAAGTACCAGCATCAATGATTAGGCAATTATTATCTGGAAAAAGTGCAAGTGCTCCACAAACAGCAGCCAGACGATCTACCCCAAGCGTTTCGGGTGTCTGATAATCAACTTTAATGGGCAACGCAATTGATGTAGTGAGCGATATTTTTTTTCCAGAACAAGAAGACCAGGAAAGAATTTCAATAGGATCATGATTGACAGTACTCACCAGGATGTGATCTGCCTTGGTTGATTTAATAAAATCCTTCAGATCGGTCAACTTTGTGAAAGACACCTGTCTGATTAAATCACTATTTATAAACACCCCTACTTTAATTCGGGTATTACCCGAGTCTACCACTAAATTCATAATTTATAGAATGGGAATATAACATAAGACCATCTTGATTTTATCCTCTGGTGCTAAAGGAATTAGGATGAAAGTGCCTCCTATAAGGTTTTAAGTTTCAGAAAAGAAAAACAAGGAGAATTTCTAGTCAATCAATTGAAATCCAAAAAAATGTTAAACATTTTAGATGCTTTCCACGCTGATTAAGGCATTAGACTGCATGATGAACTGCCAAAAATGGCTGAATGAGAAGATATATAACGGCACCTGCAAAATATCCTAACATAGCCAGTAAGGAAATTTTCTTCAAATACCAGATGAAATCTATTTTCTCCATACCCATAACGGCAACACCAGCCGCAGAACCTATAATGAGTATACTACCACCCGTACCCGCGCAATAGGCAAGGTATTCCCAGATAAGATGGTCTTGGGGATATATTCCCATATCATACATGCCCATACTGGCAGCAACCAGAGGCACGTTGTCGACAATTGATGATAAAATCCCGATAAGTGTTATAATCATTCGTTGGTCGCCAATTGTTTCATCCAACCATAATGAAAAATGGTGTAGAATTTCCATCGATTCTAAAGCACTTACTGCCAGTAATATTCCAAGGAAGAAAAGCACACTAGGGACATCAATTCGAGTCAGGGCTCCTGCGGCTGTATAAGGCCTCTTATCAGCTTCATCCATATCAGGATTGATCAGTTCAGAGACTACCCAAAGCACACCAAGGGCAAGTAACATTCCAAGATATGGAGGTAAGTGCGTAATGGTTTTAAATATTGGAACCGAAACCAAACCACCCACTCCAAGAATCAACATGGTTGTGGAACCTTTTATGGGCTTATGGCCATGACTTCCATGATGTCCATGGCTACCCCCTTGACTATGGTCATGACTTCCGGCATGTCCAAGTTCTCCTTTTAGAGTAAACTGCAGATATATCAGAGGCACAATCAAGCAAACCATACTTGGCAACAATAATGTAACCATGATGTTGCCTGTAGAAATTTGTCCACCAATCCATAGCATGGTAGTAGTAACATCCCCAATCGGCGACCAGGCGCCTCCGGCATTAGCTGCAATTACTATCATACCAGCAAAAAATAAACGCATTTGTTTGTTGGGAACAAGTTTCCTGATCAGTGAAATCATCACTATTGAAGTGGTTAGGTTGTCCAAAATAGCGGATAGAAAAAAGGTAACAATACAGATAATCCACATTAGTTTTTTTGGATCTTTCGTATTGATTCGATCGGTGACGACCTTAAATCCCTGGTAGGCATCTACCAATTCAACGATTGTCATAGCCCCCATCAGAAAGAAGAGGATGGCAGAAATCTGACCTAGATGGTGATTTAGTTGTTCTCCTATATGTTCAATGGCATCATGTGAGAATACGGCATAAAGAGTCCAACAAATAACACCGGTTAATAGGGCGGATGCCGTTTTGTTTATTTTTATAGGATGTTCGAGGGCAATCGCCAAGTAGCCCACAATAAAAACAAGAATTACAAAAGTTACCATATCAATCAGTTAGGTCTGAAGTAAATATAGGAGAAAAAATAATTTGTCGAAGGAAGTAATTTATCTTTAATAAGAGGTGCCTATGGTTATAAAGAGATGAATATCTTGATAAACGGTTTGTCACTAGTTTTGATGCTATTCGGTCGGGGAATGAATTTTTTTTTGCCCTATGAATACGGCACCTAATACCAGGACAGTTCCAACCAAGGTGTAAAAAGTGAGCGGTTCATTTAAAAGAATAGAAGAAAACAAAAGACCAAAAATGGGACATAGGTATAGCCATATGGAAGCACGTATTGCATCCGTTTTCAATAAGATGAGCCAAAGTTGGACGGCTATTATAGAGACCGGTACAATAAGCCAGATGAGCGAAAACCAAAATCTTGTATCGAAATTATTAGGCTGCGAATGAAAAATAATGGTAAGTGGAGTAATAAGTATGCCCCCAATCAGCACTTGCCAACCATTGATAGTTACTCGTTCCAAAGTCCACTTAATCGATGCATAAAAAACAGCGCCATACGAATAGGCTACCATGCTTATGGCAAGCAAAATAAGACCAAAAGCAGTTACATCTTTTGTGTTCAATAAAGGGTAGGAAGCAATGAACACACCGGCAATGCCCAGAGCGATACTAATCCATTCAGTTATTGTTACTTTTCGATTTGACCAAAATGATGACATCAAACTTATAAACAGGGGATTGAGTGCGATAGCCAAGGCAGTAATACCGGCAGTAATATATTGTAGCGCAATGATAAAAATGCCCAGATACAAGGCCGTGTTAAATGCTCCAAACACGACAAGGTTTTTCCACTCTTTGGAGGCAGGCATCCTGCTCTTTTTATAGACGTAAGCGTAGAGGAGTAGTATGGTGCCGGCAAGGAAAAACCGAATGTTAAAGAGCACGAGAGGTTCCACTGAATACAATCCAAATTTTCCTGCAATAGATGCCGATGACCAAAGCACGGAGAAAATAATGCCGGTTAGAATATATTGTGTGAATGATTTTTGCACGTCAACTTTCGAATAATAAAAAAGCTGTTCAATTATAAAGTCTGAACAGCTTTTTATGCAACCTAATCAAATCGATCAGAAAGCCAAATAGATGAAATGATTAAACAATCAGTTGTGGAGTGACGTCTTAGATGTCAAACTGTAGTAATTACCATACATCTTTTATTCCTCAACCGAAGATGACCATAGTGAGTCCACCGGCACGTTTAGAAACGAAGAGATGTTGCATTATCTCCTGATTATTAATAAAGGTTTTCTCTTCAAGGCGGAACAATTAATTAAAGGTTAAATAACCCTTCATTCAATAGATTAAGTGCTTTATTCTTGTTGGCCGTGCTCACCAGAATGGAAATATTATTTGGGCTACCGCCATAGGATACCATTCGGATCGGAAGGTTGCCGAGCGACTGGAATACTTCTTTTAATACCCCTTCTTTTTCGGAAAGCATATTTCCAACAATACAGATGATACTTTGGTGATCATCCACTTCAATGGTTCCAAACAAATTCAATTCTTCCAGAATCTTAGGTAGCTGCTTATGATCATCAATCGTAACGGATACCGCAACCTCCGAAGTTGAGATCATATCAATTGGAGTTTTGTAGCGTTCAAATACTTCGAATACTCTACGCAGAAAACCGTAGGCCAACAACATGCGTGAGGATTTGATTTTGATGGCGATGATACCATCTTTGGCGGCAACCGCTTTGAATTGTCCACGGCTTCCCTTATCACTAATGATGGTACCAGCCGCTTTTTCATCCATCGTGTTTTTTAATAGCACCGGCACACTATATTTCTGTGCAGGTACAATAGTGGAAGGATGTAATATTTTCGCTCCGAAATAGGCGAGCTCTGAGGCTTCATCAAATGTAAGATTGGCAATCGGCAACGTCTTCTTAACAATGCGGGGATCATTATTGTGCATGCCATCGATATCCGTCCAGATCTGAATTTCTTCGGCACGAATGGCAGCACCAATCAACGAAGCGGTATAATCGCTTCCTCCTCTTTTTAGATTATCAATTTCATTGCGATGATTGCGACAGATATACCCCTGGGTGACGAGAATATCTACGTTGCTCATCGTTTCAAGAATCGGTTTAAGTCGTTCGCTGATCTTTTCAAGCTCTGGCTCCTGATTTTCATCAATGGACATA
>JAHEMS010000100.1 GCA_024643595.1 Bacteroidota bacterium | reverse complement strand
GGGGTAGTAGTTTATGACCTGAATGGACTTTCAAGACCATACTGGAATAAGTAAATGAATAGGCCATTCAACTTCAGGCTACTATTTCTATTGCCTCGTGTGTATACCAAATGGTGATCTCCTTTCCAATTACGAAAGGAGTATCGCCTCACATGTGATCCCTTTATAACTGCCCTCTTTGAACCGATGACTTTTCGTACGCTCTATTTATTAATTCTCACTTTTTTCTTCCAATCCACATTGGCACAAACCCGTTTAGTTGTTCTGGGCACAGCACAAGACGGTGGTTATCCGCAAATGGGTTGTACCAGGAATTGTTGTGTGCGCGCAAATGAAAATGACAAACTGAAACAATTTGTAGTTGCTATAGCCTTAGCTGATTTTGAAAATAAAAGATGGTGGCTTTTTGAAGCTACTCCCGATATGAAAGAACAGCTTCGTCTCTTTGATGAAGTTACACAACACCAGTTTAATTTCCTGCCTGATGGAATTTTCATTACCCACGCACATATGGGGCACTATACCGGTTTACTGCAACTGGGACGGGAAGTGATGAACAGCTCTTCTGTTTTAGTATATACATTGCCTAAACTCAAAAGTTTTCTGGAAACCAATGGGCCGTGGAACCAACTCGTTAGGCTTAAAAATATTTCGTTGGTTGAACTAAGCGAAGAAAAGGTGCTGCCTTTCCCAGGGGGTATTGCTGTCACTGCTTTTGGTGTTCCACATCGCGATGAGTTTTCAGAGACTGCAGGATTTAAAATAGTCACCAACGGAAAAAAGTATCTTTTTATCCCGGATATTGACAAGTGGAGCAAATGGAATAAAGACGTTGTAAAAGAGGTGAAATCAGTCGATGAAGCGTATATCGATGCTACATTTTTTTCAGCCGATGAGCTTCCTAATCGTGATATGAGTGAAATACCCCATCCATTGGTTTCCGAAACGATGTCATTATTTAAATCAGAAAGTGCTGATACAAAGCGTAAAATTCATTTCATCCATTTCAACCATACCAACGGGTTAATGTTTGACGAGGAAAAACAAAATGAAGTGAATCGGCTTGGTTTTTCTTTCTCCCGGCAGGTAAAGACTGATTGACTATTTTACCTGGGCAATCATTTGCTATCCAATCATTAAGAATAACCCATTATCTTTTTTTTGATAAGGATCATACGGATGATCAAGCCATTTTCCATCCGGAATCTAAACAATCTATGGCGTAACTATTTCTTTGACTTAGAAAAAGATCCCTTCGGCTTTTTCTCCTCTTTCAACAGCGTCAGTTTTTCAACCTGCGCCCGTTTGTCTTTACGTTGAAATCTTTTCTCTTGCTCAATTTTGAAGTTTTCTTCCGCTTTAATGTATTCCCTGCTTTTCATAAAACCTCTTTTAATGAATGAAATTTATCAACCATTACCTGATTATGCGATGATATCTATCATTGTTGCTGAACATTATTACCCTCTAAACATAGAAAGACAGGCCTGAGATTACTTACTTTTACGAAACCTTATTTTAACTCATGAAACTCAATCCCTACTTCACCCTATTTATTCTTTTGTTTGCTTTCTCCTGTTCAACCGATAAAAAAATAGAAGAAAAAGATTGGATCCAGCTCTGGAACGGAAAAGATCTTAACGACTGGGATATTAAAATTGCCAAACACGAACTCAATGATAATTTTGGGAACACGTTTCGCATCGATAGCGGTAAACTTGTAGTTCGTTACGATCAATACGATTCTTTCCGTTATCAATACGGTCATATTTTCCACAAAAAGAAATTTTCATATTACCTGCTTGCCGTGGAATATCGTTTTGTGGGCGAACAGGCTACCGGAGGAGAAGGTTGGGCCACCCGTAACAGCGGGGCCATGCTGCATTCTCAATCTGCTCAAAGCATGACGCGGGATCAGGATTTTCCTATCAGTGTTGAGGCACAGTTTTTAGGAGGATTAGGGACTGGAGAAAGACCAACGGCCAACCTTTGTACGCCTGGCACTGAAGTACATATGGCGGATACGCTCTTTACTCCGCATTGCATTAATTCAAGATCAAAAACATACAACGGTGATCAGTGGGTACATGTTGAATTCCTGGTGCTTGGCGATTCCTTGATCCGCCATATGGTTGAGGGAGATACTGTATTGGAATACACCAAACCTCAAATTGGTGGTGGTGTGGTTCATAATTTTGATCCGGCCGTAAAACTCGATGGAACACCGCTTACTGAAGGTTATATATCACTGCAAAGTGAAAGCCACCCCATTGAATTTAGAAAAGTGGAGTTGCTTGAATTGAAAGGATGCAAAGATCCGAAAGCAAAAAACTATAAATCGTATTACATCAAGTCTGATAAATCGGCTTGCGCTTATTGATTATTTCCTTTTGGGCTTAGCTGACTTCCCCAACCAAACTATGCCATCAATAATGAGTTGATTCTGAATTTGATTTTCAAAGGTAAAGGACAATTCTTTGTTGGTCTTGTTTTCATAGTCTATGTCGTTATGGCCCATGTTCAGGTACAGCATATTATATTTCTTGTTCGTCCAAACTACCGGGTAATAACCACTGTGCCAGATTTCATGCTGCTTTGGTCCCGTACCTAACGGGAAACTGGTGGAGTCAATCGAAATCAAAATTTGTATATCAGGATTCTGTCGTAAGTCATTACTCCAGCGGTACCACTCATTGGGTGATGACTTGAAGGTAATCGGTAAATTTTTCGTAGCTGGATGCCTTTTGTTTTCAACCCTCAATATGGCCGAAGTAGGTCGCCAGGTGTTACTCGCATATTCTCCTGAGCCTAAAAACTGCTGATGGTACCAGTCCCAGTTTTGTGGATACGCCGAGGGTGTTAAGGCAAACCCCGCAAAGTGAAAACCCATCCATCCACCACCGGCTTTCATATATTCTTCAAATGCCTTTCGCTGATCGGGATCATCAGGTCGTGTATCTAAAAAGACAACCACATCGTATCGCGATAGAAATTCCTTGTTGAGATTACTCCAGTTATTGGTGGAGTCGTATTGAAAATTGTGATCAGATGCAACTGTTGCAAACCAGCGATTAGCCTGATGCACAAAGCTGATATGGGCCGCATCATTTCTCGCCGTATAAAACGCAATGACATTAAAAGTTGTCTTTTTTTGAGCCAGCCCTAACGTAGTGATGAAAAATAATAAACCACAAAGCAAGAGTCGCATAGAAAAAACAGGAAACTTCAGGGTAAAATTAGAAGAACCTGGTGTTGGCCAGAGAGAAGATCGTTTAATAAATATCAGCGTGAACTATTTCTTTATACTTTGAATCAATGCCAGTACCTCTTTAGAGGCGGATTCAATGGTTGCATAATCTTTCTGTTCCATCAATTTTTTGCTGATCAATTTGCTGCCCATACCGACGGCGCAAACTCCTGCTTTATACCATGCTTCAATGTTTTCCTTAGTCGTATCTACACCACCAGTAGGCATGAAAAGCAACTTCGGAAAGATTTCTTTGATACTGCTTAAAAATTCAGGACCAAGCATATTGCCTGGAAATAGTTTTATGAACTTAACACCGGCATTTTCAGCGGCAATAATTTCCGTTGGCGTCATGCATCCTGGAGCGTAAAAGATATCACTGCCGATGGCATAAGCCGCCACTTCAGGAACAAAGCCCGGACTAACCATGAAATCAGCGCCAGCTCCGACATAATCCTTCGCTTGCTGCAATGTTTTGATAGTGCCTATACCCAATAACATATCCGGCATTTCCTGATCTCTCAAGGCAACCATTTTTTTAAAATTATTAAATGCGGCATCGCCCCGATTGGTATATTCCACTGCTCGAATGCCCGCTCTGTGGATAGCCCGCAGAATTTCAAGGCTTACCTGTTCATCCGGATTAAAATACAAGGGAAGTATCCCTTGTGCGACTACTGCATCAATTGCTTTCTGACTTTTGCTCATAATCATATTTTTACTTTGATCACCATTTTCTTGATTTCGCCATCACCGATCATCGGCGCATGCACATCAGAGGGAAAGAAGATTGTAAACTGCCCGCTGTGTAATTCAAAAAACATATCGGGCGCATCGGTATAAAAAAGCACGTCTTTCTCCTCATTATATGGTGCCTTCTCCGTCTTGCAAGTTTCCCTTGGTTTCCATCCCATTTTTTCAACACCGCGAATGCAGAGCTGTATGTCAATGAATTTATTATGACATTCAAACTTTGCCGTTGATTCCTCTTGCGTCATTCCCTTTTTATCGAAGACGGTAGCTTTTAACAACTCTCCGTCAATTTCATATTTGCCAGGTTCAATCGCATTAAAATCGGTCTTTGAAATGTACTCAAACGCTTTCGCGAAAGAGGGATGTAATCCGAAATATTTCGATGCACTATGCAATGAGTCAAGAATCATAAATCATATATTAACGTTGCACCCTTCCGCTGCCATCACCTTTCATCAGTTCTTTCACTTCAGCCAACGTGGCGTGGTTGAGGTCGCCAGGAATGGTGTGTTTCAAAGCGCTGGCTGCCACACCAAACTCTGCCGCTTCCGGCATTGGCATACCGGTAACCAATCCATAAATCAATCCACTGGCAAAGCTGTCACCACTTCCAACACGGTCAACGATTCTGACATTATATTTCTTGGTATGATAGAATTCCGTTCCATCATACACCAACGCGCTCCAACCATTATCACTGGCACTATGGCTTTCACGAAGCGAGGAAGCTATATATTTGAACCCGAATTTATCCTTCATCTGTTTAAACACATCCTTAAAGCCATCCAGGTTGAGCTCGCCTTTAGTCACATCCGTGTCTTTTGCCTTAAACCCTAGCGTGGTATCTGCATCCTCCTCATTACCGATACACACGTCAACATATTGGCATAGCCTGGTCATGACCTCTCTAGCCTTCTCCTTAGTCCACAATTTTTTCCGGTAGTTAAGATCAATGCTGGTCGTAATTCCTTTAGCCTTGGCTGCTTTCAATGCGGCCTCCGCCAGCGATGCTGCTTTATCGCTTAATGCGGGTGTGATGCCAGTTGTGTGAAACCAGTCGGCACCGTCCAGAATTTTATCAAAATCGAATTCAGAAGAATCCACCTCGGCAATGGAAGCACCAGCCCTGTCATAGACAACCTGCGAGGCCCTCATCGAAGCACCCGTTTCAAGAAAGTATATTCCGAGTCTGTCACCACCACGAGCTATGAACTGTGTGTTTACGCCATAACGCCTTAAATGATTAATGGCCGATTGACCAATGGGATTGTTTGGTACTTTGGACACAAAAGTTCCCTGGAGGCCATAGTTACAGAGTGCTGCAGCAACATTGGCCTCTCCTCCGCCATAAGTAATATCAAAGGTATCCGACTGAACAAAACGCTTGAAATCAGGGGTCGATAATCGCAACATGATTTCCCCTAGAGTGATAACTTTCTTAGACATTGTATTGATTGGTTATAATGATTACGATTGATTCAATTGATTTTAATCTTAAAGAAAGTAAATCGGCTTCGATATTCCCATGATTATTATCCGGAAATAAGATTGTCGAATACAAAATTAACAGGCTGTTTTTCGGAATCCATCCTTATTAACACTTAGACGACAAAACTAAGGGAAACCACTAACCTCCATCTGGCAAATATTCCAAGTCACCTATCCTGAAGGCGGTGTCATTGATGTGCCGACTTCTTTTTTATTGAATCATGGATCAGAAATAAAGTGCCTACTACCATAAAAGGAAATGTGATCATGGCGATGACGCTAAGACTTAGCCAGACGGAGTTATTCATTTGATAATTTTTGTTAAAAACGACAGGCGATAAAAGTATGCCCAGTAGAAGAAAAATAATTCCTCCCCATTTTTCATGATACCAGGCATAAACCAATAACGCTGTCAACAGAAATGAAGGAATCAGGTGCATAAAGAAAGCAAATAATTTTTGTGCAGTGGTAGTGCCATAATCAAAAGCATCCAACGAAAAAAGACTAATAAATAAAATCGCGAGGATGCAAAGCAACCGTGGTATCCAATACATGGCTTTGGATATTCCCGATTCGGATGTATGGGTTGTGTTCAACATTAGAATTTATTTGGAACAAAGTAACTATCCGGGCTCCATATTTGCGATGACTTCCATCATCAAAAAGGATCATAAAAAACATTACCTCAACGTTGATCCAATACAGACTATTTCCATAAAACAATCAGCGCTGAGCATAGCCAAAAACCAAACATCATAGAGCCAATGAAAATCATTGTTGGAAGGATCAAAAGTGCCGATTTGGTTAAACTTAATTTGTAATATCGATTTATTGCTTTCACCACATACACGATATTAATTCCTGCTACTAAGGCAATGCCCAAATATTGATTGTAGATGATAATCGGTATTAAAATAAAGTTGCGAAGAAATGCCGCAGAAAGAAGGTGTAGAAAAAAAACAAGGTGCTCGGAGTAAAATGGTCGGCTTCGCTTGAATATTAAATAATACAATCCTGCAACTACAAATAAAACCAGGTAAATCATTACCGAAAGAATATCTTTAATCGACTGATTGGCCTGTTGCATATCATATTGTGCCACCAGATGCGGCTTGATAAAAGTCCATTCCGCTACTTTATCAAATTGTACAATCTGGCTAATAATTCCGCCTATCTTGTAAAGATCTGCTGATTTGGTTAGGCCAAAGGCCAGGAAATGAATTACACCAATGATCAGAAAAAGGCGAAGTGGTTTAATATAATGTACCTGTGCCCCCCGGCTGTATTCCTCTGAAAGAAATCCAGGCTTGAAGGTAACCAGGTAAAGCGTACGGAGAAGTTTTGAATCAAGATCGGTAAATTCATTAAAGAAATCTTTCAGAAAATTTCTGAACGAAAGATCATTTCGTTCAAATTTCTTCTCACCACATTCCGGACAGTATGCTTTGTCTGGATAACATTGCGGACAAGTCGGCTTCAAAGGATTTGGTAAATCCATAGCCCATACAAGTTACTCTATTGCTGATTCTGATTAAACAAGCTACTGAATTTTTTACGCGGATTACTCCTCTTCGCATTGACTATACGTCACAAAAGGAACCCTTTTGTGTCCGATGACGTATTATAGAAGGTGGGATATCCACTTCAAATTCGGTCAGTGTACAATGACCCAATAAATTCAAAACAATTATATTAGAATATGAACAACTCAGAAAGTCTGCAGTTGCTGAAAGCATTAAGCTTTGCGGCAGACAAACATCGTTTTCAGCGAAGAAAAGACTCCACAGAAACACCCTACATCAATCACCCGATCCGTGTTGCGCTAACGTTGGCAGAAACTGGAGGAGAAACCAATCTTGAATTGTTGATTGCCGCAGTGCTGCATGACACCATTGAAGATACAGAAACAACACCAGCAGAACTGGAAGAACAGTTTGGCAAAACGGTACTGGATCTGGTGCTGGAGGTTACTGATGATAAAAATCTTACCAAAGAAGAAAGAAAAAACAGGCAAGTACAACATGCTCCACACAAATCACTATTCGCAAAAAAACTTAAGCTTGCCGATAAAATCTGTAATGTACATGATATCCTGCATCACCCTCCTGGCAATTGGTCGGTCGAGCGTAAACTGAATTACCTAACATGGTCAGAAAATGTTATGCTTGGATTGAAAGATGCCAATCCTTTACTAGAGAATGAACTGGCCCAATTGATTCAGCAGGGACGGGAATTGTTTTTACAAACTGGTAATAATCGGTAAAAACAGAGCTGCCGTACGTTTTTCCTGACGACGGTAGACTAGGCTTTACTTTTTGTTTACACTAAACAATCTTCCTCGCTTAATAACCAACTCCACCTTGTCCAGATTATCAATATCGGCAACAGGATTAGCCGACAGCATTGCCAGGCTGGCAATTTTCCCGGCTTGAATAGTTCCGGTACTTTTCTCGATGCCGATTGCCATAGCCCCAATTCGTGTTGAACTGATTATGGCCTCCATAGGAGTGAAGCCCGCTTCCTTTACCAATAATTTTATTTCGCGTTGAACAAATTTATCTTCATCTGTATCCGTGCCGGTACATACGGGCACACCTTTTTCCAAAGCTTGCTGTGTAAATCTTTTCGCTATTTGCCATTGTGCCATTGTTCTGGCCCGAACATTTTGTGAGAGCGAAGAGTCTGCCAAGCGGTTTTGGTAAACTAATAAGGTAGGATCAAGAATAGTTTTATGGTTCAGCATGGCATTGACATAATCATTTACCGGTAAGGTCTTATATGCCTTGTCCCAAAAATTGTCGCCTGATTCAGGCTCTAACCATGCCTCTGGAATTTCCTTTGAAGGCCATCTTGCCATCATCCCTGCATGCGAAATACTGTTTACCCCAGCATTGATTACTTCCAGGGGTGAAGCAATGGTTAAGTCTGCATGACTCCACACCGGCATTCCCTGATGATGGGCTTCTCTTGTAATTTTCTTTGCCAGCTCTCCGGTGAGCTGGGCATATAATTTTATGGCTGTAGCTCCCGTTCCTTTTGCCGAAGCAACTGCTATTATAAGATTCGTAGAATCCGTAACCCCTTTCATGTAAGGCATTTCACCGGCCACAGCACCTTGCGTGCTTGATTGTGTTCTCGGGTCTTTAAAAAACGATGGGCCTGCCATTAATGCGGCATAATAAATATCCGGAGAAATAATATCACCAACGAGCGCGTCTCTGGATAATGAAGCCAGTTCCCTCGCATCTCCTGCCATATCTCGAACGGAGGTAATTCCGGTTAACAACATAGCTTGAAGATCTCTTTCAGCGCGGGGTCGATTATCTTCTCCTGATGGGGTAGTAGCCAGATGTATGTGTGTATCAATCAATCCTGGAATAATGTACCTGCCACTATAATTGAAGACGGCACAGGAATCAGGAATGAGAACATCTTTTACCGGTCCTATCACTTCAATGATGTCTTCTCTGATTATGATGGTTTGCTTGCTCAGCACTTTTTTTGATATGCCATCAATAACGTTGACATCTTTTAAGGCATAACAGCCGGGAGAATATTGAGCATTGCAAGGTGAAGAAAGAATGACAATACAACTTTGAATAAAGAAGAAAATGAATGCCTGTATTTTCATAATTAAAAATTTCGTGAAATTATCAAGTGATCCCACTGTAATAACAATCATTGTCAATTTCAATGGGTTTTAAATATCACTCCTGCGCTTAAAAGATATGATTCATTACGAAATCGATCGTTTGGCTCCGGATATTGCTGAATTTCAGTGTCCGTTACATATTCCGTTTTTATAGATTGAATTCCAATCTTAACTGACCACTCTCTATTGATTACATAAGCTGCATACCATTCAAGGTTCAAACTTCCTGTACCTTCTCCCCTATTACCATCGCTGTAGAGAGCGATATTAAAATGCTGAGGAGAAACGGAAACATTCTGCCTGTCAGTACCATTAATATACTCTCCTCTCCTCTTACCACCGAATGAATAACCAATGATATCCGCAGTTGCTCCAATTCGCAAACGATCTTTAATACAAAATGTAATGTTTGCCAGAAAGTTTACTGCAAAGATCTGAGGTGAAGAAACAAAAACAGAATCATAGTGAGTCGGGTCAGGATCTTTATCAGGAATCCAGCCTCCAAAATATTCGGGAACTGTTGCGAAATAAAGATCACTACCTGAGAACATACCGAATCTACCCCCTATTCCATACTCCAGGAAA
>JAHEMS010000526.1 GCA_024643595.1 Bacteroidota bacterium | reverse complement strand
A
Organism: Bacteroidota bacterium; assembly: GCA_024643595.1. GTDB lineage: Bacteria > Bacteroidota > Bacteroidia > Cytophagales > Cyclobacteriaceae > ELB16-189. The sequence goes on along the minus strand of JAHEMS010000526.1, from coordinate 2,643 downwards.
ATGGGATATTCTTGGCACGCCAACTACTGATGGGTATGATGCTTTCGAATGGATGTCAAAGCAATCATGGTCGAATGGGAAAATTGGATTGATTGGTTGCTCCTCTACGGCCGAATGGCAAATGGCAGTTGCCTCACTCAACCATCCCGCCTTGGCCGCCATGGTAGCGCAAGGATTTGGTGCCGGTGTTGGTCGTGTCGGAGAATTTTATGAACAAGGTAACTGGTACCGTGGTGGTGCTCAGCAAATGTTATTTACTTCCTGGTTGTACGGCACACAAAACGATGTATTTCGCCCGACTTTCCCTAAAGATATTACCCAGGCAGATTTAGTTCGTGTACAACGCTTTTACGACATGGCCACTGAAATGCCAAAGGTCGATTGGTCCCAGGCGCTTCAACATTTACCGGTTCAGGACATTATCAAAAATGTAAACGGCCAAAAAGGTGTTTACGAAGACATGATCAGGCGCAAGCCCAATGATCCGGCTTGGTTTAAAGGTGGACTTTATCATGACAACATGCCGCTGGATGTTCCAGCCTACTGGTTTGTTTCCTGGTATGATGTGTCGTCAAGCCCTAACCTCACTTTGTATAATCATATGCGCAAAAATTCAAATAAAGAAATTTCGGATAACCAATACCTGGTGATTGCGCCAACCTTGCACTGCGCCTACAAACGAGCTACTGAAAATACAATAGTCGGTGAGCGAAGCATGGGTGATGCCCGATTGAATTACGATGATATGACCTGGGGCTGGTTTGATATGTTGCTGAAAGGAGATCAGAATGACTTTAAGAAAACAACGCCACGCGTAAAATATTTCACCATGGGCAGTAATGTATGGCAAACTTCTGAAACGTGGCCTCCAGCCAATGCCGTGATGACGGATTATTTTCTGAGCAGTGAAGGTAAGGCCAACACGCGTAATGGAAATGGAAAGCTGGTTTCGCGTGCACCGTCCACCGATAAACCTGATGCGTTTACGTATGATCCTGCCCACCCGGTAAACTCACACGGTGGCAATGTTTGTTGTAGCGGAAATGCCATATCCGGAGGAGCATTTGACCAATCGGAAATGGAATTGCGGGATGATATTCTTGTGTTCACTTCAGCACCTTTGAAAGAGGGCATGGAAGTAAGCGGGTTTATCGAATCTACGTTATACTTATCATCCGATGTGAAAGACACGGATGTAACCATCAAACTGATCGATGTGTATCCGGATGGCAAAGCCTATAACCTGGATGAAACGATTCAGCGCGTGCGTTACCGCGAAGGGTATGATAAAGAAGTGTTCATGGAGAACGGCAACGTATATATGGTGAAGTTGTCACCTATGTCAACCAGTAATTATTTTGAAGCCGGACACCAGGTACGCATTGAAGTTTCAAGCAGCAACTTTCCACGCTTCGATCGCAATTTGAATACAGGCGGAAATAATTTTGATGAATACACTGGGGTGGTCGCCCATAACCAGATTCATCATTCTAAGAAATATCCTTCAGTGGTGCGCTTGCCGATTGTGAAGAAATAATGTTCATGCGTTGATTTTGTACTAACCTCAGGATATGTGGTGCTAAGCGGTGAACAACGAAGTTTGTCAGGTCGTAAGACCTGACATCAACACAAGAAAGTGATGTCATTGGTATCTCTAACGAATGTGGCAAATGTATTGCCAGATGACTTTATCAGGATTCACAGGTCTTACATCATTAATATGAGGCACATTGATGAGGTAAAGACCAATGAGGTCATAATCGGCAAAGAAACTTATCCCATCAGCAGAAATTATCGTTCAACATTTTTTGATAAGTTGAATGAGATGAAACTTTTATAAGGTTATGCAGCGCATGATCGATACAAGAATTTATTGTTTAGTATCAGGTGTTGTGGATGGCACTACTCCAACATCATTTCGACCAGTAGAAGTATAGAACTAAAATTTAAACAACATGGCTAAGAATATTTTTGAAAGGCTGCTTGCCGGAGGTATCATTCGTACGGATGAGATGGGTGAAGCGTGGGAGGTTGTCTTTCGTGCACAAAGGCTGTCCCCGGCACTTAACGCTTCAACTACGATTGAGGAAATGCGCCAACGCTTAAGTGAACTCATCCAAAGTGACATTGATAAAACCACAACAGTCTTCGTTCCCTTTCACACCAATTTTGGTAAACATATTAAGATCGGTAAAAACGTGTTCATTAATCATGCCTGCACTTTTCTGGATTTGGGTGGAATAACAATTGAAGATGATGTGCAGATTGGTCCAAAAGTTAATCTGATCACAGAAAATCATCCTGTTGCTCCGTCCCAGCGAAAGAACCTTGATTTGAAAAGTATCGTGATAAAACGAAATGCCTGGATCGGGGCGGCAGCTACGATATTGCCAGGAGTAACTGTTGGAGAAAATTCAATTGTTGCAGCAGGAGCAGTTGTTAATAAAGATGTGCCGCCTGATACTATAGTTGGAGGTATTCCTGCACGAATCATTCGTAGAATTGAAGGATGATTCGAGAATGATTAATTCTTGAAGCGCTCCAGGGCAAACCTTCAACAATCACAACAGTCTGAGCCTTTACATTGATAACATTCAATAGCAAATCGAGAATGTATCTCGGGTTGCCAACTTCTTTTGCCAA
>JAHEMS010000099.1 GCA_024643595.1 Bacteroidota bacterium | reverse complement strand
CTACTTTGATTGGGAACATGAAAGTTTTTGGGGTGGTTCAAGCAACCATGGTGAAGATTATGGTATTGGATGGTGATTCTGGTTTTGGTGATTTGTCGTTAAGGATTATACAAATAGGACCATCATTAATAAGCTCTTTCCACCATTCCAGAACCATAAACTTTCTTGCTCACATTTTTGGTAGTGCCTTTATGTTTTATGGTGCCACTTCCTAAAACAGTAGCTTCTAAATTGGAAGCCACTGTTATTTCACAATTACCAGATCCACTCATTTTCACCTTAGCACTTTCCAATTCAAGAGCGAATGAATTCATATTCCCACTTCCACTCATTGATACGTCATTGAATGAGGCATAGCCTTTTAATGTAATACTTCCTGAACCACTGATTTCAGTTTTTAAGTTATTTCCCTTTAAGTCCATGTCAATGCTTCCACTCCCTGAAACTGACAAGGCTATATAATCAGAGGCGATGGAGTTTTCAGAAATAATTTTGCCACCACCATTTACCTGTAATTCGTTGATATTTTTCACACTCACCATCAATTTCATGGTGGGCTTCATCTTAATATCATCAATCTTGGCCCAGATACTTTTATTGGGATTTTCGGGTTTACGGTCCACATTTACCATTAATACTCCATTTTCAACTTTCACGGTGGTAAGTTCCCAGATTTCGGTTAGCGCTTCTACAGTAACCTCTTGCTTATTCGTTTGCTTAATAAAAACGGAATAATTAGAGTTTACATATATGCTTTTAAACTCCGGAAGTTCTAACGTCTTTTTAGTCGTTTGCGCAAACGTGAAAGAAGCAATAGAAAGAATAACCAGTGATAGCAGAATAACCGTAAGTATAAAATTGATTTTTCTCATAAAGTCTTTCGATTTGCCGCAATCTGCAAAGGTTTATAAGCAAGAAGGTAAAACTTTCGACAAGACTACGAGTAGGCCGACAAAATGTAGTAATGGGGGCTTAAATAATATCTTATTTTTTTTTTCTGAATATATATTTATAGATAAAAACAAAAAGTGTCAGGCCAATGCACATGGTAAAAAAAACAGTAGGCGTGATTAGGTCAACAGCGTGCATAGTTATAATCGTATTCTTGTTTGAAATTTAACATCATTTCTGATATTTCCTTCGATGGTGTCGCTTCCAGACCCAATTGTTTCCCGGTCGCTATAACGACTATGTGCCCATCGTAGCCAGATATCCATTTTTTTGGAAACAGCATATTGAAATAATAGATAATTTCTAACGCCTGTTCCATAATAGGCTGGAAATGAAAAACTTAGCCAAACATCCTTTTCATATATATATAGGCGACTATCGTAGTCGTCAGTGTCAAAAAGAGCATACCGCCCACTAATTGAAAATTTTCCGGAATTCCAGGTAATATCTTGCAGTAGGACCATTCCATTTGAAGCATTTTCTTCTGTTGAATAGGTACTGAATTGAGCTCTTGACCTAAAAGTTAAATGAGGTGTAACCTGGTATTCAATATTTATCCAATAATTGTTCTTTGTGCCAGGATAGGTAAGATAAATGGGGCTTACAATTGAAGCGTTTCTCAGTTTACTTTCTTCCCTGGCTTGAAGAAACAGTGAAATTGTCTTGGTTGGTTTATAGTTGAAATGGATTAGCCATTCACTTCCTTCAGATGGCGCATAAGTTCTGTATCGCAACCATGGGAATCGGAATAGATCAAAATATCCGGATAATGAATATTTTTTATTAAAAACATATTTCCATCCCCAATACATGCCAGTTTCATTTTGAGGGGTATTGTTTTCCGCCAGGGCATTGCTGTTGAAACTGATGAAGTCACGGTCGTATTTTCTAAAAAGTAATGATATGTCGAGGTGAGGAGTTAGGCTTCCAATAATACCCGTTATCACTCCTCTCCCTTTGTTAAAGGTATATGCCGCCTCGTTAAAGAAAGCAAAGTTTTTCCAGTTGTAATTCAAAAAAATACCAGCGTTGGAATTATTGTTACCCATAAAGTAGAACTGATTGTAAAGATTGCGTAAGGGCACCAATGGAATAGTGAATTGTTCATGTTGAAATAATACTCCTGCATTGAGATTATTATAATTGTAATTGAGTACGCCAGCAATAGATTTTTCCTGCACCGTCTTTCGATTGGCTACTTCACCAGAAGTACGATGTAATCCGGTAAGTTGAAGGGAAGAAAATAAATCAATGTCTCTCCCAATAGAATCTTGGCCAATAGTAGCATCTCTCCATTGCGATGAAATCATTCCATGCATTGTAATTTTTTTTGAGAGGGAATAGGAGATAGCTGTTCCTCTAAAAAAACCTGATTCGGAAACCGAAGTATAAGGAAGGAAACCGAGGTTTCCTTTTCGAACAGTGGTCACTGATTCAGAATTTTTGCCAATTCCAAATGCGGATCCCAATACCAATCCTTGCCCAAATTGAGCTTGAAAATCACCGAAGATCAGGTTTTTGATCTTTCCCTTATTTATTACCTGTGCATGAAATGAGATAAAATCAATCCCGTATTGTTTTTTATCTGGAGACCAAATTAATTTTTCTCCGGCATCTTTTTCTGCAGTGAAACCTACACTAAAATCACCGGTTCTTCTTGTTTGGAATCGAGTATAAATTCGATCCGGCGTTCCTTTATATTGACTGTATGCGGGTATATTTTTATTAAATCCTTTTTTGGATTCAATTGTTCGATCATAGCGTGATATGAAGTAATTATTTTTTTCATTTAGAATTCTCTTGAATAGATTTTTATCTAATTGTAAAGTAGCATCTCTTACCGTAACGAAAGGAATTAGTCGTTGAATGTCATCTTCGCGAAATCCATTAATATTTTGAAGCTCGTAAGTGGAAAGAAATGGACCAGCTTCATTCCGATATGCCAGAAAGGATTGGATTTGAGACTCATTTAAAATATAGCTTGATCGAAGTTGTTCTTCTGATATTTCGTTCAAATCTGCCTGATTAGATAAGAGTTGTGCCAGATTTTCGTAGAGGTCTTCATAATTTATATCTTCATCCTGAATGGCGAGAATATCGTCAACAAGTCGCTCTAGAGAAATATTATTGATCGGAATAAATTGTGCCGTGGCATTCCTGTTAGTAATTAGAATTAATAATATGAATAAAATCCTACCCATCTTTTTTACTTTGAGAAAACCAATAGCTGGCCGATGCCTGGTGGGACGAACCAGTCAATTGGTTAAACCTGGAGCTAAAATCGATTCGAATCTTATTTCTAATTACTCCTAGGCCGAAAAATGCAGCGTTTGGATTAAGATTAAATCCCGTACGAAAAATTACCTTTTGATAGACTGCGTATTCAAGCCCTGTACGCCAGGTAGTCATATAATCCAATTCTTTGGATAGTTCTGAAGTAATGAGAACGTTATTTTCGAGGTTGAAAGTTATCCCAACGGTTAAATGTGTTGGTAATGTTGCTCCATCGTTTCCAATGCTTGATTGAGTCAGGTTTGTGATATAGGCGCTTATGAGGAGTTTTTCTGAAAGTTTAGAAATACCTCCAAAATCCAGGCTCAGTGCATGGTAGGTCCCAAAGCCGGTCGATTGGTATTGAATTAAATTAGCTTTAACCCCCAGGGATGCAATGCCAAGCTGGTTTCCAAAACCAAAGGATAACGCTTGCTCATTGTATAAGTCGTCTCCAAAACGAAATATCCCGGCTGAAAGGGTTCCTGGTTTCCCTGGATAATTGAATACTGCCGCCATTCGGTTTGCTGCCTTAAGTTTTGATTGTGCCTCAAAGGCAAAAGCAGCATTCATTTGGTCAATTTTTCCTAATCCTCCGGGATTATTAAACAGGCTCCATTCGTTGCTGCTACCGGACGATGCATTTCCCAAACCATTTGATGGAGCGCCCATTAACGTAGAAATACTCTGGGCAATTGTTATTTTTGCCAACAAGATAAATACCAAAAATGGTATGCACTTTCTCATGAATGACGATTGGATGATTAAATTTAAATATTTTATCGTAAAAACATACGTAGGTATATGTATTGTTATGATATTTCATGTAGCTCAAGGTCAGACAGTAAATATTGAGTACTATAAATCAGGTGAGATTAGGGCACAAGGAATTATACAAAACGATCATAAAATCGGTGAGTGGACTTATTATTATCCCACAGGCAAGAAGAGCGCTATTGAGAATTATACGATGGGTGAACTGGATGGTTCTGTGATTTATTTTTATCCGGATGAAGTGGTTCAGGGGATGGAGACCTGGAGAAATGGGCAGCTACAGGATTCGGCTTCGTACTATTATCCATCCGGAATACGCCAGCGTCTAGGAATGTTTGAAAATAGCAAATACGTTAATACATGGGCGCATTATTTTGAAAATGGTTTACTAGAGAGGACGGTTAATTATGTAGACGGAAGACCTAATGGGGAAACGAAAGTTTACAACTCCGCTGGGGTATTAACTCAGGAAGGGGCTTACCTGGATGGTCTGGAGCATGGTGATTGGCAATTTTATAATGCTGATGGAAAATTGGAATTTTCAGGTCAATACCAAAATGGAAAACCGGTTGGGATTTGGTATAAATATTACCGTGGAAAGCAAAAGGTGTATAAAAGATATTAGAATTCTTTTTTCAGATGAAAGAAAAATCCATGTGTCTTTTCACGCGTAAAGGTGTACTCAAAACGTAACACGGCATCGTATGATGTAACGATATCGATACCTCCACCTGTTCCAATCAGCACTCTATTTGAAAACTGATTGTTAAGATTAAGACTTTCATAATATGGGTAATTTTCAACATACCCTAAATCAAAATATCCTTTCAAGTAAATGGCTAATGGCAAGTATCGGAATTGCTCTATTGGCATGTTCTCGATCTGCCAGGTTCTATAAAAAATTCGTTTTCTAAAGGTGGTTTTGTTGAGTGCGAATTTAGGTCCTTCAATGACATAGACTTCGTATCCTTTCACAAATTGCATTCTGTAGCCCAAGGCACTATAAAAGGAATAGGGCTGTTCGCGTGGGGTACTTAAATAAATGGATGAAAAATTAGACAGAAAATAGTTTTTACCAAAATCGAGGTATTTCGAGTAGGTAAGGTTGATCTCCCATTGGTGAATATCTGAATTAATGAATAGCCCAGTTCGCTGTGCAAAGGCAGTTATTTGGTATCCTTTAAGGGGATAGGCGATCACATCCCGGTGTTCTGAATTAAATGTATATGTGAATGAACTGTATTGTTGTTTTAGTGCAGATTCTGTATAATAATTAGGGTTCAGATAGGCAATAGTGTCTATTACCTGATTATTGGAATAGTCGTAGCTAAAGGAATGCGTTTCATAAAACGATTTCCTAAACGTATAAGTAACCCCAAATCCTCTTTCTATTTTTAAAGTTTTACGACCTTCTAAAAAGATCAGCTTATGATCTGAGGTGAAATATGCAAGATTTTTGGGTTCGTTATATTTGAAGTTAAAAATTAGTCCATGTCTTTGTTGCTTGTCGATATAAGGTATTCGATAACTTAAATCAAATTTCCTTTTAAATCCGAATTGTGCAGTTAGTCTTAACGTTTCATTTCGGCCACGAAAATTATATTGATAAAGCCGTAAGCCATAGTTTATGCGTGAAATGTCATGGTTATAATTTTGCCACCATTCATTAAAATTCCGATCTGATAATTCAAATATTGGCGCTGGAAAAGTATACCATCGCTCATTGACTTCAACCAATAGGTCGATCTGATTTACGCTTAGTTCAAGTTTTTGAATACTAACCGTGTTAAATAGTCTAAGATTATAGATTTTACGCTGATCCAGTAATAATACCTTTTCTATTCGTTTCGTGCTGATCGTGTCCCCGGATTTTAAGCTAAGTTCTCTGGATATTATTTGACTACGGGTTACTTTGTTGCCAACGATCAGGATTCTTCCGATGGTTACTATTCTATTAGGAAGGGTATCACGTTGGATTTTAGCAAGGGAGTCTCGTACTATTCTCTGGGCTGCTGTAATATTGCTTAGAGATAGCAGAAAGATAAGTATAATCGGTATCCTTAATATTAACACTCGTGAGAACCAATCAACTTGGTTTTGAATTATTGGCTGATGAATTACGGTAGGACCAAATAAGGATAAGTATACCAGCGATGAATAATGGGATACTGAGAATTTGCCCCATGTTGATTGGAAGTTGATCTTCAAAGGAAACCTGATTCTCCTTTAAATATTCATATACAAACCTTAAGCTCCATAAGATGATCATAAACACTCCAAAGATTCTTCCTTCAGGTAATTCTTTTTTGTCTTTGTTCCACATTAGAAAGAGTATCACGAACAGAATGACACACGAAATTGATTCATAGAGTTGGGCTGGGTGCCTGGCAATTCCGAATGTGCTTACTTTAGCAGCAAGATTTCCTGAAGACTCGGTTATTATTTGATAATTAAGTGGCTGAGTATTGGGCTCATCAATATATTCGTCATAATAACTCAGAAAATATTTCATATCACCATTGAGGAAACCCTTAGCGTCATCAGAACTTGTTCCTGGTTTAAAAAACACATAAATATTGATGGGCACTCTGCCATGCGCACCATGGGTTAATTCCTCATTTTTTTCAACTTTAATAGATTCTGCTGGATTAGACTTTTCGCGATAGTCCATAAGTCCTTCTGTGACGCGGTTCACAAAAACGACAGCCAGACTATTATCGGAAGGCTTTCCAATTATTTCTGAATTGAAGAAGTTTCCGAAGCGTATTAATGCACCTGTAAGCGCAACAACTATTACAATCCTGTCCAGGATTTGCAGATAGCTCATTTCGTGTTCCTTTTTACGACTAAAAAGCCATATGGCAAATAAAATTCCAAAAGCAGCGCCATGACTTGCTAATCCTTGTAAGCCAGTAAATTTGAAAGGAGAGAATTCAAAGGGGAGAAGAATGGAGAGAGGATCAGTAATAAAAAGTTCGGGTTGATAGAATATAACGTGACCCAAACGGGCTCCTAAAATGGTGGCCACCACCATGTAAATCGTTAACGTATCAACGTATTTTTCGGGTCTACCTTCTTTTTTGAAAATATAATACATTACCTGCTGACTAATCAAAAAACCAAGGGCAAACAACAAACCATACCACCTTAATGAAAATGGTCCAATTGATAGGATTTCAGGGCTTCCGTTCCAAATAATATAACTAATCATACAAAATTGATATAAAAAGCCTGGAAGATACCGGGCCAAACAGGGCAAATATAATCACTAATGAGCAATGCCCAAGTTAGACCTAAAGCTTATCCAATAAGGTAAGTTCCTCTTTGAAACTGCCTGAAAGTATTGGAAATCTACACCAGCTACGCGGGTCAACATTGAGGTCATCGAGGTGAAATGAAGGAGCCAGCCGCTCTCTTTTCCATTGGTTGGCTGACCACAATCGGAAAAACTTTTTTATATATTCCTTAAGAAGAGATGGATCTGAAATCATCGGATTTTGATGTTTTGACAATTCAGAGAAAACTTCTACTGGCGATTTCCTGTCACGAATAGCCAATTTCTCTATGGCTACTAAAACGACATAGGGCATTAGATCTTTTTCATCAGTTTGCGTTTTTTCCAACGGCCGCAATTCAGCGGTAGGTTGTAAATTATTCACCAATGAAAGTCCTGAGTATCCCAGTTCTTTTTCCGCCCATTTCAACCATTGAATTATAAAGGGTTTGTCAATGCCAGCAATGGGCGCGAGGCTTCCACTGGTATCGCCATCCATTGTTGCATAACCAACATCTCCTTCGCTTCGGTTGGAGGTAGTGATTAGTACTGCCTTTTTTATGTTAGCTAGCATCCATATAATTGGCGAGCGGCTTCTGGCCTGAATATTTTGTAATGAAATGTCGTCAGTTTCCCAGGTAATCGATCGCTCTAACATTTCTTCCATTTTGCTGGTGTAAAAGTTTACAGCATCGTCAATCCGCCAGGAATAAAATGTAGCTCCCAGACTTTTAGCTAAGGTTTCCGCAGCGTCCTGCGTAGTCTGTGAGGAGTTTTCTGTGCCCTGATAAGCGCATGTTAATAATTCATGAACCACATTGGGAACATCTGTTGTGTTTAATCCAGTTTTTGACAGAAACTCTGTCTGACCTAATTCTTTAATGCCCCTCCTCACCATTTCTGCCACCAGAATGGCACACAATGAAGAATCGGCTCCACCACTTAAACTCAATACAAATCCTGCGGCTTTGCTCTTGCGCACATAATCGAATAACGCTAATGACGTGGCGCGAGCCAATTCCTCATTCTTTGCCTTATTGTCTGTAACAGCTGCCGACTCTGAATTAACCGGATTAATAAAATCAATATCACAGGTGACTAGAACGAATGGTTTAAAGGATAGCCGATCATTAACTTTTAAGATTTTGCCTTGCTGACCAATTATTATATCACCATCGTAGATCATTCTACCGGCTTCATTTCCCAGCAGGTTTACGAACAGATAGGCACAATCAAATTTTCGGGAACCATCCATGACCACTTCCGACTCGCGCAATTCACTTTTCCCAAAAGCAAAATGGCTTGCACTTGGGTTAATGATCAGATCAACACCACGTTTTTGCAAGCGGTAGCCAGGACGTTTTTCTTTCCTCCACGCATCTTCACAGATTTCAAAACCAAATGTGATGCCATCAATTTCATAAATAAGATCGCCCACCTGAATTTTCTTTCCTCCAATTTCAACTTGCTTCACCGTATCTGCAGGCCATGCATCAAACCAACGGGGTTCGTAATGCACCCCATCTCTAGCTAGATTTTGTTTAAGTGTGATGCCAATTATTTCTTGATTTTGGATTACAGCAACTCCGTTATAGGTGATGCCATTTATTCGGATAGGCATTCCGATACATGCAGTGATCGATTCGCAATGCGGAATAATGAATTGTAAATTGTTCCATGCCTGTTCGCTCAACCAATCACTTAGAAATAGATCTTCACAACCATAACCAGTCAGGCACAATTCAGGGAAACCCAATATACTTACGTTGTTTTTCTTGGCTTCTTTAATGGAGGCAATGATATTCGATGTATTGTTACTCCAATCGATTGGGGTTTGATTTACGGTAGCTCCGCCAATACGCAATTTATTTTTCATGATATATTGAGCATGACGTTCGTTTTTTCAGCGGCATCTTGTTCTGCTTTCTTCTTTGTGTACCCAAATCCAGTTCCATAAGCAAGATCAGCTATAAATACCTGGGCTGAAAATTCTTTTCCCATTTTGCCCTTTCTCACTTCAGTGATTTCGAATCGAATTTCTTTTCCTTCCCGTTGGGCCCATTCAATCACCTTGCTTTTATGATTTAAATTTGAACTGACTACCACATCCAGATCAAAGTAAGGTTGAATCAATTTATCAATCACAAACTTTTTTGTTCGTAAATAACCTTTATCCAGATATACTGCGCCGACTAAGGCTTCAAGGGTGTTACCCAAAATTACTTGCTGTAGGTGATTATTTTTACTTTCGAATTGAACGATTGCTCCAATGCCCACCTTTCGTGCAAGGTTGTTGAGAGACTCCCGGTTAACAATTCGAGATCGAATTTCCGTAAGAAAACCTTCATCTTTGAATGGATATTTTTTAAAAAGATAATCAGCGACAGCGGCACCAAGAATAGCGTCTCCGAGATATTCTAGTCTTTCGTTTGATTCCCGAAATCCGTTTTTCTCTGTCGATTTTGAACTATGTAATGTAGCTAATTTATAGAGAGCGAGATTA